>NZ_PJJK01000116.1:0-164049 GCF_002929785.1 Cryobacterium sp. Y62
ATTCGCCATGCTGCGAGACGGCACCCTCTACGAAACTGAACACCAACTCGCTGCTTGACAAAAACATAGGGGCACCCCCCCCCGAAGGCCGGCCTGGTGCTGGTCGTGATGGCGATCCCGTACACGACCTTCACGATGCGGGTCGCGTATGCCGCCCACGACATCCGTTACGAGGAAGAGGCCCGTACGCTGGGGGCCTCCCGCTGGAGCGTTCTTTGGCGGGTGCACGTGCCTCTGGTCGCACCGGCCCTGGCCCGCGCGGCGTTCCTCGCCTTCCTCGTCGGCTGGAGCGACTACGTGGTCACGGTCGTGGTCGGCGGGGGCGAGATCGTGACGTTGCCGCTCGTGACCGAGGCGCTGGCCGCGGGCCTCGACAACGATGCGGCGGTCGCGATCCTGTCGCTGTCGGCCATCGTCCCGCCCCTGCCCCTGCTCACCCTGGTCGGATTCGCGGGCCCCCGGCCCCACGGCACGACCAACCTGCCCACCCCCGATGTTGGAGAACCAGAATGAGTGCCGATGTGTCCCTCCGCGAGGTGTCCAAGTCCTTCGGAGCCGCCCAGACCCCGGCTCTGATCGGGGTCACCCTCGACGTCCCTGCCGGCTCGTGCACGGCGATCCTCGGTCCGAGTGGGTCCGGCAAGAGCACCATCCTGCGGTTGATCGCCGGGCTGGAGCAGGTCAGCGCCGGCAGTGTGCTCGTCAACGGGGCCGATGTCGCCGGGGTCCCCGCGGAGAAACGTGGAATCGGCCTGGTCTTCCAACGCCCGCTGCTGTTCCCGCACCTGAACGTGCTCGACAATGTCGCCTTCTCCCGGAGGGTGAAGGGTGCAACCCGCGCCGAATCCCGGCGCCACGCCGGGCACTACCTCGACCTGGTGCAGCTGGGCGACTTCGGCGCCCGGTCGGTGCAGGCGCTGTCGGGCGGACAGGAGCAGCGCGTGGCCATTGCCCGCGCCCTCGCCGCGGCACCCGGCGTGCTGCCGCTGGATGAGCCGTTCAGCACCCTCGATCCGGCGCTGCGGGAGGACATGCACCAGCTGCTCGAGGACATCCGTCGCGCGCTATCCCCCACGATCATCCTGGTCACCCACGACCGTGACGAGGCCGCTGCGGTCGCCGACCGGATCGCCGTCGTCCAGGGCGGCGAGCTGCTCCAGCACGACTCCGTGGACCGCCTCTACAACCGCCCGGCCTCTATTCGCGTGTCCCGGTTGATGGGCGGACTCGACGAAATCACGGGCACCGTGCAGGGAAGCGTCCATGTGTCGCCGCTCGGTCGCGTCCCTATCTCGCCGGGCACGCCCGACGGTCCCGGAGTGCTCGTGATCTGCCATGAGGCGATCAAGGTCTCCCCGTGCACCGAGGAGACGGCGCCATCGACCGGGGTGATCGGGCGCGTCACTCGGGTGCGCCGATTCGGGCCCCGGAGGATGGTCAGCGTTACATTCGACGACGCACTCGTGCTGCAGGCCGCGCTGCCGCCGGGTGACGCGGTGCGCGACGGATGCCGCGTAGCGCTCGCTTTACCTCTCTCCGCGGTCTCTGTCGTGCCCGTGTGAAGTAAGGGGCCCGAGTGAATCCGCTGCCTGGGCTGCCTAGGACTGACCGTGGGCGATGATGTGGCAGACACTGCCGACATCGCAGTCGGCCGGGTTGAGGTCCTTGCTGGCGCTGAGGAGGTGGTGCAGCTCCGTCTCAAGGAGCACGAGTTCTTCTTGCCGCCGGTGCACGTCTTCAAGCTTGGTGGCGAGGAGAGTTGAGACGTGGTCACAAGGCACATGACCCGCATGCCGGACGGTGATGATGCTGCCAATTTCGGCCAGCGTCAGGGCGGCCGTCTGGGCGGAACGGATGAACTTCAGGCGAGAAAGCGCCGCTTCGTCGTACTGGCGGTAGCCGTTCCGATCACGCGCGGCGCGGGACAACAGGCCGCGGCGTTCGTAGAACCGAATGGTTTGGGCGGTCACGCCGCTCGCAATAGCGAGGTCCCTAATTTGCATACTTCCATTTCACCACTTGACCTTGCAGCGCGGTGCAATGCTTACCGTGAAGGCATGGATATTTCATTGCAGTACTTCGACGGTTGCCCGAACTGGACGATCGCGGCCGAGCGGCTCGCGGTGATCGCAGCAGAACGCCCCGGCGTCATCGTGAGCCGGCAGCTGGTCGAGAGCCCGGAGGACGCGGAGGCGATCGGATTCCGGGGGTCGCCGAGCATCCTGGTCGACGGACGGGACCTCTTTCCGGACCCATCGGCCGCGGTGGGACTCGCCTGCCGCATTTATGCCACCCCCTCCGGGTTCGCCGGCGCCCCGACGCTGGCACAACTGCGCGAAGCGATCAGCGCAGCATGAGCGGCACGAGCGAGGAATACGACCTGTTCGTCATCGGCGCCGGAATGGCCGGCACCACGGCTGCCAACCGGTGCGCCGCACAGGGGTGGCGTACGGGCATCGTCGATGCCCTGCCCTACGGGGGCACGTGTGCGCTACGCGGGTGCGATCCGAAGAAGATCCTCCGCCGTGGCGCGGAAGTAATCGATGATGCTCACCTGATGCAGGGCAAGGGCATCAGCAAGAACGAGCTCACGCTGGACTGGCCGGCACTCATGCGCCACAAGCGGGGCTTCACCGATGGTGTGCCCCGCGGCATGGAAGACGAACTCGTGCGAAACGGCGTGACAACCTTTCACGGCACCGCCCGATTCACGGGACCCCATCAGCTCGAGCTCGACGGGGTACAGCACCAGGCGAAGCGGTTCCTGATCGCCACCGGCGCTCGGCCGCGCCCGCTCACATTCCCCGGCCACGAACACCTGATCGACAGCACCGACTTTCTCAACCTCGATGCGCTGCCCGGACGGATCGTGTTCGTCGGCGGCGGGTTCGTCTCTTTCGAGTTCGCGCACATCGCGGCCCGAGCGGGTGTGGACTGCGTCATCATCGATCACGGCGACCGCCCGCTGCGCGCGTTCGACCCCGACCTCGTCGACCTGGTCGTGCGCCGGAGTGAGCAAGCAGGGATCCGTGTACGCCGCACCAGCTCGGTCATCGGCGTAACACGCACGGCAGCGGGGCTCCAGGTGGCGGTGGAGCAGTCCGGCGTCACGATGATGATCGATACCGACCTGGTGGTGCACGGTGCCGGCCGGGTCCCCGACCTCGACGGCCTGAATCTTGCTGCTGCGGACATTGCCTGGGGCCCGCGAGGTATCGACGTTTTTGGGCACCTGCAAAGCCGGAGTAATCCGTCGGTCTTCGCCGCCGGCGACGCGGCCGACACCCGCGGAGCGCGCCTCACCCCCGTGGCAGTGTTCGAGGGCAAGGTGGCAGCATCCAACATGCTTAAGGGCACCACAACCGTGCCCGACTACACCGGCGTGCCCACTACCGTCTTCACGATCCCGGAGCTGAACCGCGTCGGCATGCTCGAGCACGAAGCGCACCGCGACGGCCGCGACGTGACAGTCCGCTACAACGACACCAGCGGTTGGTACGCCAATTACCGAGTCGGCGAGAGAACCGCGGCAACGAAGGTCATCATCGATACGGCTACCGATCAGATCCTCGGAGCACACCTGCTCGGCCCAGGCTACGCGGAACTGATCAACACCTTCGGCCTCGCCATCAAGCTCGGCCTGACCACTCGACAGTTGAAATCGGTGACCGCAACCTACCCCTCGGTCGGATCCGACCTCGGCTCCATGCTCTGACCCAAAGTGCCCGTGAACACCGGCGACGCGGTCACGCCTGTGTTGTTGTGCGAGCCCGCGTCTGCCGCACCTTGGTGAGGCCGCTCGGCCGGGCCACGACGCTCCGTGCCGCGCCGATCAGGGGTAGCAGCTTCCGCAGGCCGATGTTCTCGATCGGGTCGAGCACCGAGTGCTGCACGCAGGCCGGCACCAGCCGGTCATCGCCCGGGTGGCTCATCGCGTACATGCAGGCGCCGAGGCGTTCCTGCGTTTCGATGGTTTTCGCATCCGTTCCGGTGATGCCGCTCTGCATCAGCTCCCAGGCCGGCGCCACGTCGGACGCGTCCATGAAGCTGTGCACCACGAAGGTCTTGAAGCCGAGCCTCTTGGCCCGGGCAGCCCGCAGAATGCCGCGGACACCGCCGGCCCGGCCGATTACCCGCCACAGCAGCCCCACCAACGGAGGAACGTCGCCGGGGTGGACGGCGAGGGCGCGGATGATCTTGACGGTGAGGATGCGCACGGGTACGTCGCCGAAGATCATGCCGCCGAAGTGGTCGAGGAAACGGTCCCGGGCGGCGAGGTCCTTGGGCTCAGCGGGGTCGAGCAGCGGCGCGAACACGCCCCCGGCCCGCAGGCCGACCGTGGTTCGATTGCAGCGCGGGTCACCGAATTGAGTGGCCTGCCAAGGCAACTTCTGCCCGGCCCCCTCCTCGATGCGCTCCCAGACCGTGTCGACGGTGACGTCGTCAAAGTCTTCCTTCCAGCGACGGTCATCCCCAATGAACGCCGCTGGCTGGAACGACATCATGTCGTAGGGCATCTCCAGCACATCGCGGGTGACCGAGCTAACCTGGTCCACGTTGGACGGTGTGACCGTCATGTTGTGCGCAAGGTAGGAGCTCACCCCGTGGTCTCGTTTGAGATCGATGAACATCCGGGCGAATTTTTCGCGGAATGGATTCAGCTCCACCTCCGTACGCGGCCGCACCGCGTCGCGTCGGCCACGCATCAGAGAATCGAAGTGCGCGGCGAACGAGACCTTCGTGAATCGGGCATTGCCTTGCTCGTCCAGCACGACGTCGAGCAGGTACTGGTAGTCGAAATCTCCGTGGGTCATCGACATCGGTTCCCGGCCGTTCCCGCGCATGGCCAGCAGTGCCGCCGCATGGTCGGCCGCGGGCAGCAGGCTGACCTCGCCGCCGATGAGCTGTGCGTGCGCGCGGGGGCCGCGGATACGACGGAGGTACTCCATCTGCTCGGTGACCCGGGCGACGGTGTGGTTGCCGTCGATGCGCACCTTGTTGGCATCCGCTGCGTGGTAACACGGCGAGCAGGTCAGGTCGCATTTGAGGAAGACTCCGTGGGTACCCTCACAGCCGATCGCTGATCGGCCAAGGAGTTGGTTGGGCGTCTTCGCGTGCTCGGGCAGTTCCTTCCAGCGTTTGTCGAGCGCTACCCGGGAGAGAGGGTAAACCGGGCGGGTATCCAGTTCGAACGCCCGCAGCGCAGTTGTAATCTTCATTGATTCTCTTCCTCGTGTGCGTCTTCTATACGAATTCTTGTGCCATGGTGCTGGCTTGGCGCACCAGGCCAGCGTCGCGGCCCACCTTCGCCGCCGTAATGGCCGCGTCGTAGAGCAAAAAGAGGCGAGATGCCAGGGTGGAGGTCGGGTCCTTCCCGGCAAAGGCAGCGAGGTGGCCGCGAACGACCTCACGGTAGCGTTCCGCTACCCGGCGCACATTGACGCATTCAGGAAGCTCGATCACCGCGTTGGTGAACAGGCAGCCGTGAAAGGTGTGAGCTTCGACCGAGAGCGCCAGCGCTGTCAACAGGGCAGCTACCCGCTCCTGGCGCGCGCTGAACGGATCATCGAGGGAGCGCGAGTGCTGCACCCAGCCATCGAGTTCCTGTTCCAGATAAGCCACGACGAGCGCTTCCTTGCTCGCGAAATTGTTGTACAGGCTGGCCTTCGCTACACCCGCATCGCGAACGACGAGGTCGATTCCCGTCGCGTTGATGCCGCGTTCGTGGAACAGGCGACTCGCGGACGCCAGCAGACGCTCCCTGGCACTGGGCTCCGGCGCCAGGGTTTGGGTCGTGGATTCCATGATTGGACAATACCAGACAGATCGGTATAGTAAGCAGTGGTCAGATCGGTCTACCTAGGAGGTACATGTTTATGTCTGAACTCAAAATTGCCGTCGTCATCTACGAGCCCATCGGCTCCGACACCTCACGCGTCTACCGCGGTCTCAAGACCGCCCTCGAATTCAAGCAGGCCGGCGACGAAGTCGTCGTGGTCTTCGACGGCTCCGGCGTCGAATCCCTGGCCGCCATCTCGGACCCCAAACACAAGATGAACCCCCTCGCCGTCGCGCTTCAGGACAACATCCTGGGTGCCTGCGGTTTCTGCGTCACCTCCCACGGCGTCTCCGACTCGATCAAGACCGGTGGATGGCCGCTGCTCACGGACTACAAGGGCGAAGCGAGCACACGCAGCCTGGTCGTTCAGGGCTACCAGATCCTGAGCTTCTAAACGGCACACCAAACCCCACCTGATCGGAGCACCCATGGCACTCACCGTCCTTCTCGACCTTCACCTGAAAGCAGAGGCCCCCACCAATGCACCGGATATGCTGAGAGACATCCTCACCGGCACCCGAGCATTTGACGGATGCCTGGGTGTCGACGTCCTGGTCGATGCCGAAGATCCCTCTCACCTGATTCTGCTGGAACGGTGGGCCTCTGCCGAAGCCGACGCGGCATACCGTGCCTGGCGCGCCGGCGCGGGTGCGACCGAACTCGGCTCACTCCTCGCCAGCGCCCCCCAGGTCTCGCAGTTCGAGATCGCCAGCGACATCTAAATCAGACCATACGGCGCAGAGCTGAGGGCAGAACCTCGGTTCTGCGCCGTTGTGTGTCCCAGATTACGTTACCGGCGCCTGCAGCTCGCCTACGGTTGGTGCAGGTGCGGGTCCAGCCCGCACCCTACGAGCAGGGAGCAGCCCATGTACCAAGCAGTCTGGAATAACGTCGTGCTGGCGGAGTCGGAGGAGACCGTCCGGGTTGAGGGCAATCACTACTTCCCGCCGGAATCGTTGAACTCCGCGTACTTCGCCGATGCATCCCTGACATCCCAGTGCCCGTGGAAAGGTACCGCGAAGTATTACACGCTGTCGGTCGACGGGCCGAAGAACGCCAATGCCGCCTGGTACTAACCCCACCCGACGCCGGCGGCCGAGAACATTCGCGGCCACGTCGCGTTCGGGAACGGCGTGCGGGTCGTGCAGGTGCAAGCAGACGGCGCTCCCCGGGAGAATCCGTTGGTAGCTCTGTGACACCGGATCATGAACCGAACATGACGCAGCGACCGACCCAGCAAGCGGATGCTCCGCAACCGGGAGCACTGGGCGCCGCAGGCGGAACCCGTGCTCACTCTCACACCACCCGACGCGCGTCGCTCGAGGCGGTCGCGGTATCGGCGAAGACGATCAATATGCTCGGGCCGTCCTCGAACGCCACGAGACGATGCTCCTCACCGTGGCGGGTGAAGCTGACCTCTCCCGGCACGGTCTTCTCCCGAGTCTTCCCGCGCTCCTCGAGGTGAGCGATGCTGACCTCTTCCATGCCGACGCGCGGAGTGAAGTTCGCCTCCACGACCCAGGTCGGGTCATAAGGGAAGACCTCGATGGCGCCGAAGTCACGGATACCCTCCGAGTCGGCATCCCAGACCCGCAGGGCATATTCGCCCTCCTCGCTCGCGATGACGGTTCCCGTCACGGTGTCGCTGAAACGGAGGCGGGACGGGCTCACGGAGTCCATGCCGGTCACGACCGCGTCGCCGTCGACGAGTTCACCATCGACGACGATCCCGTCTGCGGCGGACGCCGTGACCCGCAACCCTGACAACCCGGCCGCGTTCTCCATCATCTGGTAGAGGTTGGGCCCTACCTCGTTGATCGCGACGCGGTCGACCTCCCGCATCTGCTCGGTCGTGATTGCGGGGACCAGGAGTCCTGTAGTGGTGCGGAATTCAGTCACAGCCGACATCCGTCCCTTCATTGCACCATCCGTCAGTGAGGCGTCAAGTGTGTGATCAGCGCTATTCCGGGTTGGCGTCGAAGCCGAAACGTTCTCCGTCGTTCCAGGCCTGCCGGAGATTTCCGTTGGCGGGGATGCCTCCCGCGTCCTTGAGCATTCGGGCCGTGTGCAGCAGGTTCCAGGTCATAAACGTGGTATCGCGGTTGGTGAAGTCGTTTTCGGGTCCGCCTGATCCGGGATCGAGGTAGCTCGGCCCCGGTCAAACCCCACCGATCCAGCCATCGTCAGCGGCCAGGGGGGATGCTGTAGCCAATGTGCTGGAGGCTGTAGAGGATGGACATGGCCGCGTGCTTGACGCCATCCTCATTGTCCGTGAGGAGTGCGCCGGCGGCCATCCCGTAATAGACACGTATTGACCCTTCTCGTTGAAGAGCCCGCTCATGGCGTAGAGGCGCTCGATGAGCTGCCGAGTGATCGACGAATTATCGCCGAGCCAGAGCGGTCCGTCGATGACGAGAATGTCAGCGGCATCAACGAGTGGCCACACCTCGTCGGGCCAGGTGTCGTCGGTCTACCCGTGTTCACGCATGTCCGGGTACACGCCGGTGACGATGTCGTGGTCGATGAATCGGACGGTGTCCACGGCCACGCCCTGGGACCGCATGAGCGCGATGCTCTTGTCCATCAGCCCCTGGGTGTGGCTGAGGTCCGGGCTCCTCTTCAGCATGCAGTTAATGAAGAGCGCTCTCAGATCGCCGTAGGCGGAGATTTCACCACTCACAGTTCTCCCAAGGACGCGGAGGACCCGAGCATGCTCACGGCCTCTTCGGTCGAAAGCACCATCCCAGCGATGTAGTTGAAGTTCGTCAGGGCCGCCGCATACCCGTCGCCGAGTTCAGGGTGCTGCGCAGCGGCGGTCGCGTCGGCAACGACGGCCACGTCAAATCCCTGTTCCAGAAGTTCACGCAGGTGGCTCTCGACGCACAAGTTCGCCGACATACCGGCGAGCAAAACCTTGCTGATTCCGCGTTTTCGCAGTTGGAGCACCAAGTCGTTCTGCTCCGGCCCGTAGACCTTGTGCGGGCTGCACACGACCGTCTTGCCGTCATCAAGGAAAGGCTTGAAGCGTTCCAGCCAGTCAGCACCCGAGCCCACGAACCCGTCCAGGTCCAAAGGACCGGGCCGATCGAACATGCCGATTTCGTGCATCATCTTTTCTAAGGTTCCACCGAATTCCCATAAATGATCGTGAGGGAAATAGTAGTGGGGCGAGACGAACACTTGATAGCCGGACGTTTTGGCGCTCACGAGCAACTGCTCTATGTGCTCAACGGTCTTGTTTTTCTTGACGCTCTCCCCTACCAGTTCCCAAGTGACACCATCGGGGCTGAGAAAATCGTTCTGCGGATCCGTCAGCACGAGTGCTGTGGTGGACGTAGCGAAAAGCATGGTGCCTCCTAATTACGGTTCACCGGTGTGCGGCCACACACCGGTAGCCTCAAAGCGTACGCGCAGCGATTTGGCGAAGTCAGTAATTCAGAACACACAACGTCGAAGTCAGGGCCCCGCAACCGTTCGATGAGGCCCGCATCACCGACGTCTTGACTTTGTGCAGACAGTCGTCGACTCGAAAGGTCACGGGATCGACTACGGACGGGGCCACCGCCGCCACTCCCTAGGAAAGTCGTTCGTGAGGAACTGGGGAGATGTAGTGCGAGATCACAAACCATCAAGCGCTACTCGCCAGGTATCTCACATGACGACCCATGCGTCGATACGGTGGTCCGGTTCGAGTCTGGCGCCACTCTTCGAGGGGCAGAATCCCGCGGAATTCCGCGGATGCCATGCACGATAGTGCACGCGCTGTACGAAGATATACCGGTAGATTCTGGTCACATTGCGGGGTTTCTGGTTACGGGAAAAATCCCCACGGTGCATGCTTAGGCGGTCTAACGCGATACGTGCATTTGCAGGGGATCAAACGCCGATTGCGGACGTGCTGGACGATGTAACTCGATCAGGCGCTGATGGCGCTCCGAGTCAGGGCCACCAGCGTCTCTGAAATTTGTACGGCGTCCGGGCCTGGTGATGATCGATTGGGCCAGAAACGAACGTTATTGACCGTGCCCATCACGAACCGAGCGATTAGTCGCACGTCTTGATCCGCGCGGATCTGACCATCGTCCTGTCCCTTTTGAATGAGATTTTGGATGTGAATTTCGAACTCTCGGCCCAGTTGGTTAGCCCGCTCGAGTCGTTTGCCCGTCAGGTGGCGTCGGTCCGTGAAGAATATATTGGCCCGTTGGACGTTTGCGAGGTACCACAGGCTGGATTCGCGCAGATATTCCAGTAGCTCGTCGAGAGGCGATAGCCCTTGCTGTGAAATACGTTTGTCGATGGCCAAGACTTGCTCATGCGATTCGTTCAGGATGCGCATGAGGAGTTCTTCTTTAGAGCTGAAGTAGTGATACAGGCTGCCCTTCAGAATGCCCAAACGGGTGGCGATCTCTTGCATCGACGTTCCTGCATATCCACGTTCGGACATGACCTCAATCACGATCGCCATGATTTCTGCGTCGCGGGCGTATCGCTCACCTTTATGGTCAAACTTTGTCACTTCAGCACTCATCTGTTTTTTTGGCGTAGCGGGTTCGCGATAACGTCGCGGTCCACCGAGACTAGACGCTGCACGCTGCGCAGAACAAGTTGCTGATGACGCTTGCCCGCAGACCTCCTCAGCGCCCTCTAAATACGGGAGGCCTGCCTTGGACGAATGCATTTATCCCCTCCTGAGCATCCCAAGTTTCAAATACGACGGCTGCTTCTGCATCGGCTAGAGCAATGGCATTTGCATGAGTCGGTGTCAAGATCCGTGCCGCCCTCGCCAAACGCTTTGTCGCCCGAACGGCGAGCGGCCCGTTGCCGGCAATACGCTCCGCCATCGCGAATGCAGCGGTCAGTACATTGCCGGCTGTGACAACGGAGTGCACCAGTCCTCGGGAGTGCATCTCGCTGGCATCGGCCAGGCGACCGGTGAGGAGTAGCTCCATTGCAACCTTTTCCGGCAGTTGTTGCGCCAATCGGTACACTCCACCGCCAGCTGCGAAGAGCCCCCGCGATACCTCAGGCAGCCCGAACCGAGCAGTGGAGGAGGCGAGGACGACATCGCACGCGAGTGCAATCTCGAATCCTCCCCCGACGGCATCACCGTTGACGGCCGCGACGAGCGGCTTCTCCATAGTGCGCGATGTCAGACCCGCAAATCCCCATTCCGGATGGCGCGTAGCCGCAATGGATTCGCCCGCACCGACCGCCTTCATGTCGAGCCCCGCGCAGAATGCACGCCCGGCACCTGTGATGATGCCCACACGCAGGTCACTTGATTCCTCGAGATACTGCAGCGCGCCACCCAATTCTCGGGCTACGTCCGAGTTGACGGCGTTCAGAACCTGTGGGCGATTGAGCGTCATGACGAGTAGGCTGCCGCGGCGTTCAGTGAGGACTACAGTCATTTTGCTGCCCGCGTCGTCTCGAGTCGAATCAGACCCTCCTGTGCGACGGATGCAAGCAATTTCCCGCCGCGATCGTAGATTCTTCCCGTGACGAGACCGCGCTCTCCGCCTGCCCACGGACTTGACTGGATGTAGAGCAGCCAGTCTTCCATGTTCCCGTGCGCATGCCACCACACGGCATGGTCGAGACTGGCAATAGACAGGCCCGGGGTCGCGAAGGTAAGTCCATGACCGTAGACGATGGACTCCAGGACCGTGAAATCGGTGGACAGCGCGAGTACTGCCGGAACGAGGCTGTGCGAATGCGCACCCATTTGCGTTCGCGATCGGATCCAGACGGCTTGCCCGGGCGGGCTCCCCTGTGCTGTGGGGTACAACGCCGGAGGGATTCGCCGGATTTCTACCGCGGATCGATGCCCGGGATGCGGAGAGTCGGTCGGCACGTCAAGAAGTCGCTTATCCGGTGGCAGCGAGTCCGGGTCGGGGTAGCCGCCGCGGTCGACTTGATGGGTGAGTCCGGCGTGGGCCTCGTGAAACGACATGGTCGCGGTTAGGAGCACTCGATCATCCTGAAACGCACGAACCGACCGCACTGAGAACGACCGCCCGTCCCTGACGCTGTCAACCTCATAGGTCACTGGGCGGGAGGCATCGCCCTTGCGGAGAAAGTAGGCGTGAAGCGAATGAGCGTGCCGCTCGGAATACAGTGTTGTCGTTGCCGTCGCTGCAGTTACAGCCTGCCCGATGAGTTGGCCGCCGAAGATGCGCCCAAACGGACCGGAGACAAGATCTCCAACGAACCGATCTCCCCCCTCCACCCTGGCAACTCGAACCATCTCATACAGATTCACGACGGCCGCAGTGTCAGTCACCATTGACCCCATCAGATGTTACGCCCACCAGCGATTTCGATCGAGATCCCGGTCAGGTAACTCGACATGTCGCTGGCGAGAAACAGGGCGACCTGCGCAACTTCTTCAGGGGTGCCGAATCGTCCCAAAGGGACGTCCGCCAGGCGTGCGCTCCTCACCTCGTCAGTCAGCTTCTGCGTCATCGCGGTCTCGATGATGCCGGGCTGCAGAGCATTGACACGCACGCCGGCGAAACCCACCTCTTTCGCGGCAGCCTTGGTCAGCCCAATAATCCCCGCCTTCGCCGCACTGTAATTCGTTTGACCGGGGTTGCCGACTTTTCCCGAGATCGACGACATGTTGATGATCGACCCACCGGTTCCCTGCTCTCGCATAACGGATGCTGCCGCCCGCGTGCCGAGCCACGTCCCCTTCAAGTGCACATCGATCACGAGAGAAAAGTCGTCCAGGCTCATCTTGCGCATCGTCAGGTCACGGGTGATGCCCGCGTTGTTCACCATGATGTCGACGCTTCCAAAAGCTGACGTCGCTGCGGCAAGCAGCCGGTCCATGTGTACTCCGGATACGACGTTGCATTCCACACCCAGGGTTCGCTCATCGCCGCCGAGTCGCGCGGCGGCGGCGGCAGCAGCGGCACCGTCGATGTCGCCGAGCACGACGTTGGCCCCCTCGGCGAGGAAAGCGTGTGCGATCGCATATCCGAGCCCTTGCGCTGCCCCTGTGATTACCGCGGTTCGACCATCAAGAAGTGGCATCCTTGTACTTCCTTTCATTTCTGCCTGTGCGTGCGACGGGTACGAGCAAATTCGGGGCTCAGCTGATCAGGAGTGACACCGTGTCGGCGACGCATCCCGGTGCCGAAGAGCCTTCGATCTCGACGGTATTGCGCACAATGACGCGGAGTCCTTCGGGCGTGAGTTCCACCGAAGTGAGTGCAGCGCGCGCGCGAATACGAGATCCTGCGCGGACCGGTGCGGGGAACCGCACGCGCTCTAGTCCGTAGTTCACCTTCATCGTAAAACCCGCGAACACGTAGGCATCGCTGACCAACAGCGGAATCAGCGACAGAGTCAAATATCCATGGGCGATTGTGCTGCCGTAGGGTCCTGTAAGTGCCCGTGCAGCATCGACATGGATCCACTGGTGGTCATGGGTCACTGCCGCGAAGGCATCGATCTCCGATTGGTAGATGTCGTGCCATGACCCCAGGCCCAATTCTTCTCCGAGAGCGGCTTCGATTTCAGAGACTCCCGTAAGCTGCCGCACGCTAGTTGTGTATTCCTGCTGCGACTATCTCACGTAGGTCGAGCTTGCGAATCTTGCCCGTGGGTGTCTTCGGCATCACTTCCACGATGTGGAGGGCGGCCGGGATTTTGAACGCGGCCGTTTGGGGGCGCATCCACTCGATGAGGTCCTGCGAGTGTGGAGAGTGGCCGTTGCGCAGCACAACAAATGCCACCGGGACTTCGCCGAGGTCCGCCTCTGGGGCACCGACCACAGCGACCTCCAGGACGGCCTCGTGAGACGACAGAAGACGCTCGATTTCTCCCGGATAGATGTTCTGCCCGCCGCGAATGATCAGTTCGCGCTTGCGATCGACGATTCTCAGGCGGTCGCCATCGAACGCTCCGATGTCACCGGTGTGTAGCCATCCGTCCACGACAGGACGTTCTTCCGTGGTTCCGACGTAGGCGGAGAACACGGATTCACCACCAATCAAAATCTCACCTCGCCCGTCCAGTTGGTCGGAAGGGGCGAGTCTCACCGAAACACCCGGCACTATCCGCCCAGCCGAGAGGAAGTCTCCATTGTTGGAGTGTTTTGTGCCGACCCGATTCTGCGAGGCGATGGCCGTGCCCTCGGTAAGGCCGTAACCGAAGAAGACGAATGCCTGGGGAAAAACTTCCCACGCATCGAAGGCGATCTGCGCGGGACTGGCCGCAGCACCGATTCCAACCGTGATCGGGCGGTCATACACGACACCCTCTTTGTAGAGACGCGTGAGCATTGTCGGTACTAGTGGCAGAAAGGTGGGCTGTGAGTCAGCGAAGGCGCGGCGCATATTTTCCGGAGAGAAGCGTCGTAAGAGGCGCACCGTCGCCCCGGTCATGGCCATCATGTTGACCCCTTGGTTGAGGGCGTACGTGTTGAAGATTGGAAGGGTCAGAAGTATGACGTCGTGGTTGCCGACTCCGACCCACCGGTACGTTGGGTCGTAGTTGGCGATCAGGTTTCGAATGGTCAGTTGCACGCCCTTGGGCCGTCCGGTTGATCCCGACGTCTGTAGTAGCAGTGCCGGTTCGTCAATGTCGAGCGTTGCCATGTCCGGAACGTTCGCGCTGAGATGAAGATTGTGGAATTCTCCGTCAATAACGTAACTGCTTGCCGCGGCGGCGCTCACCTCAATGGGCGTGTCACTGACCAGCACCGTTATTCCGAGATGGGTGATCGAGTCGAGGACTTCGTTCTGGTGCAGAGCTCGATTCAGGGGAACGACCACTCCTCCCAAATAAAACGTTGCGTACTGGTAGATGACAAAATTGGGGGTGCTGTCGATGTACAGGCCGACACGCGTTCCCGTGGAAATCTGGTTGACGAGCGCCGCCGCGGCGCTCAGTATGGCATCACGGAGTTCGGCGAAAGTGTAGGAGTTGTCATCCGTGATGATGGCTGGCTTGTCGCCCTGGGAAAATGCCCAGTCGAAGAGGGGAATGGCCCGATTCATGATGGGTCCTGGTTGAACCAGCCAATGGCACCTTTCAGACCAAGTTCTTTCACTTTGTCGGTCATCACGTGCGTCGCCGGGGAGGTGTGAGCGATTGCATCCCATTCAGCGCCCATCAGAACTGATTCTCGAAATCCTTGCTGGTCGAGAAAGCGGTTCAATGCGAGTTTTTTGAGGCGCAACAAGTCGAGCGGCATCTTTGCAATCTTTGCCGCCAGTGCGTCGGCCTTTTCGAGTGCAGTGCCGGCTGGCACGGCGTGATTGGCCCAGCCCAGGGCTGCAGCTTCTGATCCCGTCAGGCTGCTACCGGCAATGAACGAGAGCTCTTTGGCCTTTTTCGGGCCGATGAGCCACGCTGTGGTCGGGCTCAACAGTCCCCCTCCGAGTGGGATGGCCGGCCAACCGAGCGTGGCATCCTCGCTGACCACCGTGATGTCTGTGCACACGGCGAGCATCGTGGCTCCGCCCATGCAATATCCCTCGATAGCTGAGATAACCGGTTTCGGAATATCCCATACCGCCAGCCACCGTTCGATGTTACGACGTAGCGATGCCCAGTCGGCGTAAGGGCTGAGCCCAGCTGCGGCTTCGGAGTACCCGTTACCCGGGTCAACATCAAAGCCAACACTGAAGTTGTTTCCAGCGCCGGAGACCACGATCACCGACACTGCATTGTCTGCCCCGAGAGCTGCGATCGTTGCCGAAAATTCTTCAAGCAGCTGATCATTCATGGCGTTCAGCTTTTTCGGCCGATCGAGCATCACGTGTGCGATACGTCCGTCGACTGTTGTTGTCACTAGTTGTGTCACGTCATTCGCCTTTGAATTCGATTGTGTCGAGGTCGCCTTTGTTGAGAAAGACGTCCACGGCGCTTTTGTGGTCGGTAGTGGCCGCGAGCACGGCTTGTGCCAGCGACTCTCGGTCAAGGGCATCGGCGAGCGTGCCCTCGTGCGCACGATTTGCAAGCAGCTTGGTGAGCCCCAGCGCAATCGGGGCCTTGCGTGCCAATGCGCTGCAGTAACTGACGGCTTCGTCGTCGAAGTTGCCGCTGAGCACCTCGGCCACGAAGCCGAGTTCAACGCCATCACTGGCCGAGAACCGGAGACCGGTCATCAGGGCCGCCTTGGCGCGATGCGGCCCAATTGCCTGGCCGAGCAGATATGTTCCGCCCATATCGGGGGCGAGACCCATCCGCACAAATGATTGCTGGAACCAAGTCGTGGGAGCCGCCAGGATAATGTCTGAGACGAGCGCAAGGTTGAATCCTGCTCCGGATGCGAGTCCGTTTACTGCGGCCACAACGGGCTTTTGGAGATGAGCAATTCCCTCGGTGATTTGTCTGCCGAATGTGAGCACATCGTTTGTCTCGGTAGGGCTTCGCGTGCCCATTCCGCGCACGTCACCGCCAGCGCAGAAGGCGCGTCCTGTTCCAGTAATCAGCACGACGCGTGTTGTGCGATCCACGGCCGCTGCACGGAGGGCATCTACCATTTGGCCCTTCACCTCATCATCGAGGGCGTTAAGCGTGTCGGCTCCATTCAGCCGGAGACGGAGGACGCCCGCGGCAGGGCGATCGACGTCGAGTGTCGTCACTGGTCTTCACCGAGAACGGACCGCAACTCGATGATCTGATTGAGGTAGTGATGCAGTCCCACTTCCCAGGTGAAGCCCACACCACCGTGCACCTGAATTCCGAGTTCGATGGAAGTTCGGGCGAGGGCGAATCCTTGGCGCGCCCAAGCTGCCGAACGCTCGGGTTCGTGGGCCGCGGCGATGGCTGCAGTCCAGGCCTGCTCGCGGGCGATGTGTGCGTTGGCGAGGTGGTGCCTCACAGCTTGGAATCCCTTAATCGGTTGCCCAAACTGTTCCCGAGTGGTGGACCAGGCGATGGATGCGTCGAGGACGGCGTCGGCGCATCCCACCGCGACGGCCAGAAAAGCGGCGCGGAGCTCGCTGAGGTGTTCATCAGACAATGCCATCGTGCCGACCGGCAGTAGGGCGATGGGCGAGACGAGGGAGAAGGCTTCGACAGCGGTTGGCGATGACGCGATAATGCCACCGTTTCCGTCTACGACAATGACACCTTCGGAATAGTACGGGGCGACGACCTGAGCGCCGCGGCGCAATGCGAGGACGATGCCAGACTCAAGCTGGCCCTCGTCGAGTTTAAACCATCGGCCAGCCAACAGGGTTGAAACGATCGGGGTCGAATATGGGAACCGACCCGACACGCGAGCAACTTCGAGAATGTCGCGCAATTCCACTTTATTCTCGGGATCGCTAGAGATGGATCCCCAGCCGCCATCAGAGAGAATCGACCAGAGGTGTGCATTGGGTTCGGCGGGTGATCCTCGCCCACTGTCCAGGATTTCACGGACGCTTGAAGCGGCCATGGTGCCAATTTCTTGAACTATTGTCGACATGGTTACCTCGATACTTTCAGAACACGGTCGGTGATGATGTTGCGTTGAATCTCGTTGGTTCCGGAGTAGATCGACATTGCCTTTGAGGCGAGATAGTGGTGGCGCCAGTAGTCTCGGTGTTCCGGGCATCCGCTGTCCACGCCCAATCGCGTCGAGTCTTGGATGAGTTCGCTCCATTGCACTTTAAGAATCGATCCCGCGGTGAACCAATCGAGCTCTGCGGCCTTCTCCTCAGTAGTCCGGAGAATTTGCCATCGCAGCAACTCGCACCGGTCACGAAGCCGGGGGGCGTCAAGTCCCTCATGACGAGCGCAGCAGCGGTTCAGCAGGTCAATTTGGGCCGTCGACTCTACGAGCCGCGTCGCGGCCTCCGTTGTACCCCGTTCATTGCTCAGCACGGTCATGGCTATGCCCCACCCCTCGTGTTCGGGGCCAACGAGATCTTCATCGGCCACGAACACGTCGGTAAAGAACACCTCACTGAATTCTTCCTCCCCGCTGATCTGGCGGATTGGGCGCACATCAACGCCATCCTGCTCCATGTCTAGGAGGAGAAAGCTGAGGTTGTGGTGGCGTCCTAGCTCGGTCGAGCTCCTGGCGAGCATCAGACAGCGCTTCGCGTATTGGGCAAAGCTGGTCCAAGTCTTCTGACCATTAACCAGGTAGCCGCCGTCGACTTTTCGAGCCGTTGTGCGCACCGAAGCCAGGTCAGATCCTGCACCAGGTTCGGAAAAGCCTTGGCACCAGATTTCGCTGGCGTCGAGAATGCGCGGTAAATATTTGACTTTTTGTGCTTCGGTACCGGCAACGATAATCGTGGGGCCCGCGAGCACCCGCCCGATCCTCCCGAATCCATCGGGGGCATTCGCTCGAGAGGATTCTTCGTAGTAGATGAGCTCTTCAATTGGACCGAAGCCGCGTCCGCCGTATTCGGCGGGCCAGGCCAGTCCGGCATATCCCCCCTCGTGGAGGGCCGCGTCCCACTCACGCTGAGCTTGCTGCACTTCATCCGGGGTGAGAGCGGCCCGGTCGGTGCGCCATTTCGTTGGCAGGGCTTCGTGAACCCAAGTACTGACGTCCTCTCGAAATTTCGCTGCGGCCGGGTCGTCGAATCGTGTGATGGTCATGCGCTGTCGTGCTCCTTAGATTCTGGATACAAGGCTGGGATAGGTGACTGGCTGCGCTAGGCGGTCAGCACCGGCGGGGTGCGCGACACCATCTGTACGGCAAGTGCGCCATAGAGTTCGCCGACCTCAGTGGCACCGAGGCGGCCGTCTGCGCGCCACCAGTTGGTCACGGAGTCGCCCATGCCGAGGATCGCATAGGTGGTTGGAGTGACATCCAATTCACGAAACTCCCCAGAGGCAATTCCTTCTCGGAGGATGTCTTTGAAGACGTGTTCGTATGCTTTGAGCATCAGGAGCAGGGAGGTGCGCGTATCACTGTCGAAATGAACGAGGCTGTCGCGAAAGAAGACAACGACACTCCTTGAGCTCAGGTAATGCAGGACGTGTGCCTGCATTGCCGCTTTCAGCCGTGCAGGTGGTGTTGGTGCCGCCGAAGCAACCGCGGCGACAACTGAACTGTGCAGTTCCGCAGTTCCGGCTCGCACGAGCTTTTCAACGAGTGCCTGCTTCGACGATGTGTAGTTGTAGATGCTTTGCACCTCGATCCCGACGTTTTTTGCAATCTGTCGTAGGGTCATCGCCGTGTAGCCCCACTCATTGAAAAGGACTCGGGCCGATTCGAAGATGCGGCTTTCTGTGTCGTTCATAGGAGTACTCACAACTTTTCTCCAACGGAAAGGTGTCTGTCGATAAGGTCGGGTCTACCGATGAGTTCATCAGACGTTCCGTTCCAAACCGCCTGGCCGGTTTCCAGTATGTAAACGCGGTCGGCGAGTTCAGTTACAAAGCAAAAGTTTTGCTCAGTAATCAGAACGCCCAAGTCGAACAAGTCGGGCAGCCGGGCTATCGACGCTTGCAATTGTTCGACGATCAGCGGGGCGAGCCCTTCTGTGGGTTCATCGAGCAGGAGAAAATCGGGTGCACCCATCAGTGCCCGGGCAATAGTGACGGCCTGTTGTTCACCACCGCTGAGTTCAAACCCGCGGCGTTTAAGCAACGTCTCGACGAGTGGAATATTTGCCAGAACACGGTCGAGCTGATCCTTCGACGCCCGTTTGGATTTGGCCAGATCGAGGTTTTCGGCCACGCTGAGCGCCGCGAAGATTCGGCGGTTGTCCGGGACCCACGCGACCCCACTTCGCGCGACCTTAAAGGTCGATGCTTTGCGGATGGATTTTCCTCCCGCCGTTACCTCGCCGGTCGAACTCAGCTCGGTGCTGTTGATGATCGCCTTCAATAGAGTGGTCTTACCTGCTCCATTTCTGCCGAGAAGACCAACAGTCTCGCCCTTTCGAAGGGTGATCGATACGTCTGTCAGTGCCACGGCGAGTCCGTACGACGCTGAAAGAGAGGTCACGACCAGCTCAGTCATTGTTTGTCCCCTTCGTAGGAATTGCCTAGGTAGATTTCGCGCGTCAGAGGGTCATCTCGAATAGCCGATGGGTTCCCTTCGAGAGCGATGCGCCCGTTAGCCATGAGCACGACCCGATCGGCCAAGGCAAAGACAACCTCCATATCGTGCGCGGTGATGATAATCGTCAGGTCGGGTCGAGACTCCCGGAGTCCTTTGAGTAGGCGGATGGTTCGTGGAATATCTTCTGCCCCCATACCTGCTGTTGGTTCGTCAAGCAGTAGAACGGCCGGATTTTGTGTGAGCGCCATGGCAATTTCAAGGCTCTTGCGGTCCCCGTGCGAGAGCGTGTTGGACGGCTGGTGCCGAAGCTCGTCCAGGCCGACCGCCCTTAGAGCTGTGCGAATACCCTCGTCGGAGCGAGGCGTGCGCGACACCGGATTTCGATATTTGGATTGATGGGCATCACGGGCGATCACCAAGTTTTGCTCTACGGTCTTTGCGAGAAAGTATCGCGCAACTTGAAATGTCCGTGCGACGCCAAGGTGGGATAGTCTTTGCGCTCCCGCCCGGGTGGCGTCTTTCCCGAAGAGCGATATTGACCCCTTGGTTGCTCGGTGTTCTCCCGCCATCACACCAAAGAGCGTGGTCTTACCCGCACCGTTGGGACCGATAATGGCCACGGTTTGACCTGCAGCGATCGACAGCGACACGTCTTGCACGACGGGAGGACCGCCGTAGTTCTTATGAACGTTATGCAACTCAAGAACGTTCATTGTCTACTCCGTGATCTCATCAGGAGGTCGCGCAGTCGCGCGAAGACTCCAAGCACGCCACTGGGAAACAGCATCACAACAGCGAGCAAAATGATGCCGAGTACGAGGGTTCCGTGTGTGGAATTGCCGAATACTAGCGCGTTTATGAATTGAAAAAGGATGGCACCCAACGCCGGTCCCCAGAAACCCATCATTCCCCCGAGCAACGCCATGATGATGATCTGGCCGCTGAAAGTGAACGACAGGGTGCTGGGTGTGACGATGGATCCCTGTTGGGCGAATAGCCCGCCGGCTAGTCCTGCCACTCCGCCAGCCAGTGCGAAGGCCGCGAGCCGGAGCGACTTCACGGGGATTCCGATGGCTGCGGCTTTGACCGCGTCGTCACGAATGGCGTTGAGGCTTTCCCCGAATGGTGACAGGTGAACGCGGCGAAGTACACCCATGACGATCGCGACGACGATGATTGAATACCACCAGAACGAGACGGGAGGCGTGAGGTCGATGCCGAAGACGTCACCGCGTGGGATACTGTAAATTCCGTTGTCGCCTTGCAAAACCGGTACACGGAAGGTGAGAAGATAGGCGATCTGGCCAACGATCATCGTAAGCATGGCGAATTCCACCTTGGCGAGGCGCTGCCCGATCAAGCCGATCAGCACAGCCGCGATCACCGCGATCAAGGCAGACATCCCGAGGAATGCGAGTGGTCCCCAAGCCTGTTCCTTTAGGAGTGCCGTGGCGTAGGCTCCGATCCCGAAAAAGGCCGCGTGACCGAAGGTATATATGCCGGTCCAGCCAAACAACACGCCGAGGCTTGTAGCGAGCAGTGCGTAGATCACGGCGATACCCAGCACGTACTGCATGTTTGGTGGCATCACGAAATATGCCGCAGTTGTCACTAATAGGAAGATGAGCGGCTCGTAGATAGGCCGAAGATCGAACCGCGAACGCGACGACGCCGTTACGAAAGGCGGACCTGCGTTGATGGGGGGCGCTGGATTGCGCACGGATACACTCATCAGGCCCTCCCCAACTTGGCGCTGCCGAGAAGTCCACGAGGCCGCACCAGCAGAATGACGGCCACCAGGATGTAGAACGTGAATCCGGTTAGGTAGGTAGCGTAGGCGACCGCGAAAGCCTCGGAGACACCAACTAGGAGTGCCGCCACGAGGGAACCGGTCACCGATCCAAGACCGCCAATTATGACGATGGCGAAGCTTTGCAAAATAAACGCATGCCCGAGACTGGGCGAAACGGAGACATTCGGCGCGATCAACGCGCCGGCGAGCCCGGCCAGGGCGGAACCCAGGCCAAACACGAGCAGCATGACTCGTTTGGTGTTGAGCCCCACAGCCTCACCCATCACCTGGTCCTGAGCGATCGCCCGAACTGACCGCCCGAAGGTGCTCTTATTGATGAGTAGGAAAAGCCCGATCGCGACTACCGCACCGACAAAGACCAGCAAGATGTCGTAAAGCGGAATTGTCGTGCCCAGGATCTGTGTACTGCCCGACAAAATTTCGGGCTTGTTGATCGCGCGAGATGAATTGCCCCAGATCCCCTCTGCCGCCCCCTCCACAATCAATAGGATCGCGAAGGTGGCGAGCAACATAGTGATGTGATCTCGTCGATACAGATGGCGCACCACTGTGGTTTCCGTCAACATTCCCACTGCAGCGACGACGGCCGCTCCCGCGAGGACGGCAATGATGAACGTGGGTACCGTAGGTACCGTGGACCCGATGATTGTGGTTGCCAACAGTGCACCGACGACGAAAAAAGAGCCGTGAGCGAAGTTGAGTACTCCAATAACTCCATAGATCAGAGTTAGCCCACTCGCCACAAGAAAGAGCGGTACTCCATAGGCGACGCCGCTGATTAGCGTCGATAACAGAGTCAAGTTCAGTCCTCGTCTCGAGGGACGACAACCGTTTCCAGCACCTTGACGCCTTCCTCCGCGGAGGTGTCACCAACGGTGTTGGTTATGACAACGGGAGGGTTCGCCTGGTGGGTCGTTGCGTCCATGGTCAGCTCTCCGCCGGGAGTATTGAACTTCAGCCCGGCGAGGGCTTCGAGAATTGCGGCGGTGTCAGTTGTTCCAGCCTTTTCAATCGCTGCTTTCATCGCAAGAACGCCGACGTATGCGTCGTAGCTCCAGTCAACAGGCATTTTGCCGGTCTTCGCCTTGAAATCGTCGACAAACTGAGTGTTCTCGTCATTATCAAAGGCTGCGTAGTTGTAGTCGTAGGAGTTCCACACATTCGGCGCCAGGCCGTTTAGCGTGCGTGCAATTGGGTAATAGCCCCCGGGGTTCACGATGACGGCGAACTTCGAGGAGAGGTCGTAGGAGGCTGCCTGTTGCAGGAAGCTGCCCGTGCCCGAGCTGAATGTGCCGAGGTAGAGCGCGCTTTTCTCCGGGTCAGTTGCGCCATTAACAAGTTGCTGTACCTGCAGTCCGAAGTTTTGCTCGCCGATGGGAACGAATGTCTCGCTCTGCACATTTAGGTCCACGCCGTCGTCCTGAAGGTCACCCTGGAACAGCGACCACTGAGTTGTGCCGGTGACGTAGTCATATCCGAAGGCCGAGTAGTCAGTCGCTTCAGGAAATTTCTCGGCAATGGTTTGCGCGAGTGGACCGATCAGCGCTGAGTCATTGTTCGACGTGCGAAAAAAGTTTGGATATGGCGCGGCTTCTCCGTTTTGCCCGGTGAGCCCATCGTTCGTGCACCCCGTCCCGACGAGTGCGACATCCATGCTGGTGAGCTGCGGTGCCAGCGCGAGACAACCAGCGCTGGAGAGCATGCCGACGATGAGGTTCACGCCGCTGTTGGAGAGATTGCGAACCGCTGCCGTCGATGTCTCCGGGGTCGTCTGCTCGTCCGCGTTGGCAAGCTTCACCTGTCGACCGAGGATTCCGCCAGCGGCATTTATCTGTTCGATGGCCACCTCGGCGCCGGCGACCTGGTTTTCACCGATTTCGGCGAGCGGACCGGTTTGCGGCCCGACCACGCCGATCGAGATCGGCTCGGTACTTTCGCTTCCGGCGGGGGTCTGAGAGCAAGCCGCCAGAACGCCAACCGTGCTGAAGACAAGTGCCAGTGCAGCCGTACGTTGTGCAAAATTCTTCATTGAATTTTCCTTCGCTTGGTGATGGTGAACCGGTTAGAAAATCGCGAGCGCGTTTCCAGGTGAACCGGCGGCACCGTGGAGGTTGAGTGGTGCTGCCGTGAAAAGAAAATTGAACCGTTGCGCCTGTGCGCACTCGACGGAGAGTGCTTCGAGATCGAACAACTCCGCAATTGGGATTCCGAGTAGCGGCAGAAGTCTCCGGTGAAGTGATCCGATCGCGGGATCGCCGGGAACCGGCTCTACGGCGGGCAGATCCGTCACGACGGCCGCAACATGCCAGTTCCAGAGAAGTCGCGCCGTAGCTTCGCCGGCGTGAAGCCCGGGAATCTGCGTTACAGGAACTGCACCCGGTCCCCGGCGCGAGTACTTTGCGGGCCAGCCTGTTCGGATGACCAAGATGTCACCCTGCTTAATCCGAACGCCTTGCGCAGCAACGACCTCTTGCAGCAGGGACGCATCGATAATGAATTGCTCGTCGACCGGAATCTCCGACGCACCCGCGGCAATCAGATAGGCCTCAACGTCGAGGAGAACGCCACGGCCAACGATGCCGCGTTCCGCCCAGGTATCTATGCCGAGCCATGTTTCGGCTGGGTCCTCCTGCGCTTCGACTCCCCCGAAATATCCAAATTCGCGAGCACGTACGTGATAAAAGCCGTCCCACTGACTGGATCCTTGTGGGAAATAGTTGTCGACGCGGTCGTCTCGGGTGTTGCGATCGGCGTCGAACTGCACGTGGTTCATCGGCTCTCGTCCGAAGAGAGGGGGGTTCGGTTGATCTGCCGGCAGACTGAGCGGCACCACAACGCCCGAGACTACCGCGTGCGCGGCATTCGCAACGATTTCTGGGGTGAGAAAGTTCAGGGTACCGAACTGATCACCGGGCCCAAAAAACGCCCACGAATGCGGCAAACCCAATTTTGGGATGAGCGGCAGCTCGTCATATTGAGGAACGACTTTATTCATGTTCACGATCCACAGTATTGACTGACAACCGTTCGTTAGTCAATACTGGGGACAGAAATAGTTGGTTGTTCAAAGTGGACGGGACTCCATCACCTCTCGTCAGTCACGTCTTACCCCCCCGGTCGAAGGAGACTTCCCTGTGCTGAACACACGATTTACCACCGAATTCGGCATAACCGCGCCGATCATGCAGGGCGGGATGCAATGGATCGGCAATGCCGAACTTGCCGCTGCAGTCTCAAATGCCGGAGGGCTCGGCACGATAACGGCGCTCACTTTCCCTACCCCAGACGCCCTCGCCGAGCAGATCTTGCGGTGCAAGGAGCTCACAGACAAGCCGTTCGCTGTGAATCTCACGACCCTTCCGTCAATTTCCCCACCCCCTTACGAGCAATATCAAGCAGTTATCATCGACCTCGGTGTGCCGGTAGTCGAGACGTCCGGCTCAAACCCCGACGGGTTCGTGGACACGTATCACGCAGCAGGAATCAAAATCGTACATAAAGCCACCAGCATCCGCCACGCAGTGAAGGCCCAATCTGCTGGCGTCGATGCGATTGCCATGATCGGCTTCGAAGCCGCCGGGCATCCGGGCGAACTGGACATTCCGCTATTTGTACTCCTCGCAGCGGCCGCTCGCGCCATCACCATTCCACTTCTGGCGGCTGGCGGGATTGGAAATGGTGCGGGCCTCGCCGCTGCACTGGCTCTTGGCGCAGATGGTGTGCTTATGGCCACCCGCTTCATGGCCACCGCGGAAGCACCGATTCATCAACGGGTCAAAGACGAACTGGTGGCGCGCGACGAGCTTCAAACCAAACTCATTTTCCGCCAGCTTCGCAACACTGCGCGGGTGTCGGCGAACGCTGTCTCTGACGAAGTAGTCGCCATCCTTGACGCCGGAGGTGAATTCGGTGATGTTCGGGAACTTGTCGCTGGGCGACGCGGGAGAACCGTGTACGAAACCGGCGATCTTGAGGCCGGAATTTGGTGGGCCGGTCTCTCCCAAACTCTTATCGACAACGTGCCGACGTGTTCCGAGCTCATTGCCCGCATGGTAAACGAGGCCGAAGACATCATCATGACAAAACTTGTGCCAAGTATCGCGTAAGTACGTCGAATCCGAACCCAAATACAGGAGGATCAATGAAGATTATCGTTCTTGTCAAGCAGGTACCTGATACCTACGGTGACCGCCAACTCGATGAAACCACGCGACGGATCGAACGCACGGGCGTCGACCTTGTCATTGACGAAATTACAGAGCGCGCCATCGAAGTTGCGCTGACTGAGAAGGATGCTCACGATGCCGAGGTCGTGCTGATGTCGATGGGTCCGGCATCCGCTGCTGAGATGTTGCGCAAAGGTTTAACAATCGGTGCCGACTCGGCCATTCACATCGTCGACGACGCCTTGGTGGGGTCGGACATGTTGCGGACCTCAGCCGTGCTCGCAGCCGCGCTGCGGCGGGAGGGATTCGATCTGATCATTTGCGGGAACGAATCGACCGATGGCCGCGGCGGATCGATGGCGGCGATGCTTGCAGAACAACTCGATGTTCCCCACGCCACTTACCTCAATACTGTTGAAATCAGCATCTCTGCGGTCGCTGGGGAACGCGCAGGAGAGCATGGGACGCGATTTGTGCGCGCCCTGCTCCCGGCGGTTATCTCTGTCACGGAACACAATGCGGAGGCGCGCTTCGCGTCGTTCAAAGGACTGATGCGTGCCAAGAAGAAGCCGATACACAGTGTGCATTTGAGCGATCTCGCGATGAATGAGCCCTTTTCTCGCTCGGTGGTGCGGTCGATAACACAGCGTCCCGCTCGTGCAGCGGGTCGAAAGATTGTCGATGACGGCGCGGCTGCAACCGAACTCGTCGAATTCCTTACGTCGTCCCACCTCATTTAGGAGAATCTCATGACAACCTCTCTTGCACTCGTTGTCCTTGTTGATGAGCAACGCGTGGAAGCGTCCGCTGCCGCTCTTCTCACCGCCGCTGCCCGTCTGGGCACTCCCGTCGCCGTTGTTGTGACTCCCGGCTCATTGAGCGAGACGGCCATCACGGCGCTCTGCGAGGCCGGCGCCGCCCGGGTATTGCATTTCTCGACGCTTGATGCCACGACTCACTTGATCACGCCCCTGGTCGATGCGCTAGCCGCGGCGGTCTCTGCCACCGACCCGATCGCCATTGTGATGGAGCACACCATCGACGGTCGCGAGGTCGCTGGCAGGCTAGCCGTGCGACTCGGCGTAGGACTTGTAACGGATGCCGTAGACGTGCGAAATGAAGAACGCCAGCCGGTCGCGACTACCTCCGTATTGGGTGGTTCGTATTTGGTGGACTCCGTTATCGAGAACGGTCCCCTGATCGTCACCGTTCGGCCCGGGGCGATCGAACCCTCCAAGCAGTCGGCTTCAACCGCCGCGGACGTCAGCTCCCAGTCACTTGAATCGTCTGCCGTGCCCGGCACCATCATCGAATCGGTCTCGGTAACCCGTGTGACATCGAATCGGCCGGAACTTCGGGGAGCGACCCGGATCGTCTCGGGTGGACGCGGCCTGCAATCGCAGGACAAATTCGTCCTCGTCGAGCAACTCGCGGACGCCCTCGGCGCGGCGGTCGGCGCGTCACGCGCGGCCGTCGATGCGGGCTATGTTCTGCAAGTCTCTCAGGTCGGCCAAACGGGCGTCACGGTCTCGCCTCAGCTGTATGTGGCGCTCGGCATCTCCGGTGCCATTCAGCATCGAGCCGGCATGCAAACCGCTTCGACAATCGTGGCTATTAACACGGATACCGACGCCCCCATCTTCGACATCGCCGACTTCGGCATCGTCGGTGACGTGTTCACCGTCGTGCCACAGCTAATCAAACAGCTCGAAACGCGTCACCAATGAGCCAGAAGGCAACGGCGACTGCCACGCCCGCAAAACAACCCGCCGCCTTCCGCGGCAGTGCTTGGTTTAAACTCGTCTGGATCGTGCCAGTTGCCATCCTGCTTGTACTTGTCATTGTTGTCGGAGCACAATTATTCCGTGCGACGGAATCAGGCCTGAATTTTCTGACCACCTATCCCGGTGAAGCACACCTGCCGGAATGGGCACCGGTGGGTTTTCCCGCATGGCTCGCTTGGCAGCACGGGATCAACGCGCTTCTCATGGTCTTCGTCATCAAATCGGGTTGGCAAATTCGCACGACTCAGCGGCCGGCGTTGTATTTCACCCGAAATAACAAGGGGATTGTCCGCACCAAACGAGCGCCCAAAAAGATCAGCATAAATCTGTGGCTGCACATCGCCACGGACACATTGTGGGTGCTTAACGGCATCGTGTTTTATGTGCTCATCTTCGTCACTGCACAATGGACCCGTATCGTCCCAATCTCGTGGGACGTCATGCCCAACGCTATTTCGGCGGGTATCCAATATGCCTCACTTAATTGGCCGACTGAAGATGGCTGGGTGAACTACAATTCCCTGCAGCTGCTTACATATTTTGCAATCGTCTTTATCGTGGCGCCCTTATCAATCATTACGGGACTTCGCATGTCCCCGTCGTGGCCATCGAACACGACCAGGCTGAACAAGGCCTTCCCAATTGAAGCAGCCCGGGCCATGCACTTTCCCCTTATGTTGGCATTCACAGGCTTCATCGTCTTACATATCGCACTCGTCCTAGCGACGGGGGCCCTGAGAAACCTCAACCACATGTACGCCGCGAACGATGCGACAAACTGGCTGGGATTCTGGATCTTCGTAGCATCTGTCGTGGTAATGGCGGGCGCTTGGTTGGCGCTCAGGCCCATGACCCTGCGCGTGATCGCATCAACAATGGGGAATGTTACACGAAATTAACGCAAGTGTTCCTTGGTGAAGTCAGATCAATCGAACTGGATCGTGATCGTTCAGGTAGACGCCCGCGCCTTCCCCGAACTCGGCACAGCAGCTGGGGCTTGGACCCGGACAAGTCTCTGCACCAGCTATCTGACCGGCCCCCGTTGAATCTGTACATCCACCATGCCCAGATGATCGGGCGTGAATATCGCAATCCGTAGCCGTGCGATACGTGCCACCGTCCGCACATCCTCGACCGTCAGATTTCTCGTAGGCATGTACTCGATGACCTCCTGTACGGCGAGCTGCACGACCAATGACTCGACAAGCTCGTCCGGCTTTCCCCGGCGCCCCCGAGCCCGGTTCTCCATCTCCACGTGGACGCTAAACCGCGCACGATTGCGGTGCACGTGCGCCACGAAGCCCTTCAACAGTCCCTCGAAATGTTGAAGACGTTCTATGCGCCGGACCTCGGCCTTCGTACTTCGCACGGCCGCGGCGGCGATAGCGATAGCGTCGTCACGGGTGTTGGCCGTCACAAGGAGACGGTGCAGGCCCCGCTGTCGTCACGGCTGGTGCCGCGGCCGCGGTATCGGCC
This sequence comes from Cryobacterium sp. Y62, assembly GCF_002929785.1. NCBI lineage: Bacteria > Bacillati > Actinomycetota > Actinomycetes > Micrococcales > Microbacteriaceae > Cryobacterium > Cryobacterium sp. Y62. Next base: position 29,051 of record NZ_PJJK01000116.1, read on the forward strand.
GCTCGCCAACTGTTGCACGTCGATTGAGCCCACTTCACCGGCTGCGATCTGCGGCCTAACCATGGCGGTGTTCGTGAACCCAGATGAGCACGTCCTGCACGTCGTAACGCACGAGTCGGCCGAGCTTGATATAGGGCGGCCCGGTCTGCATCAGGCGCCAGTCCTCGAGCGTGCGCTCAGGCATCCTGAGAAGTTCCGCGAGTTCACGCTGGGTGAGAAACGTGGGAGTGATTTGCGTCGTCGCGTCCATACGCAATAGGTGCGCCAGGGAGCTCGTGAGCGGCCCGACCGAGCCGGGACAAGCCCGTATCGGGCCGGGCACAACAACGCCCAAACAATCCCCGAGGGGGTTTTTGGTGTAGTTTACGGTAATTCGGCCTGTTTCGGGCCTGTCGGTCAGGGTGGGCTATAAGTGATTTCGCCGCGGAATCCTGCGCCTGCTAGTGCTGGGGTACCTGGACTCGAACCAAGAACAAATGAACCAGAATCATCCGTGTTGCCAATTACACCATACCCCAATGCCTAATCCGAAGATCGGGCCGAGTAGTAGCCTAGCCCACTCGGGCCGGAGAGGCCAAACCGAGGTGTACCCCGGCGAGTCTCTCCGGCGCGGGACTACTTGGAAGCGGTGACCACGAGTGCCCGATCGAGGCGATCCAGCGTTTCGGTCTGTCCAAGGATCTCCATCGATTCAAACAGCGGTGGCGAGATCTTGCGGCCCGACAGCGCTACGCGCAGCGGTCCGAAGGCCACGCGCGGCTTGAGTCCCAATCCTTCGACGAGCGTCTCGGCGAGCAGCGTGTGCACGCGGTCGGTGTTCCATTCCGCTGCGGGAATACTTTCCAGCGCGGTGCGAGCCGCGCCGAGGATGTCGGCGGCGTTCTGCGGGAGCGAGGCGAGGGCATCCGCTTCGAGAATCAGGTCGGCACTGGTCAGGAAGAGAAAGCCGAGCATTGTGGGCGCTTCGCCGAGCAGAGCGATACGCTCCTGGATCAGCGGCGCGCCCTGGGCGAGTAGGGCCAGGTCGGCCGCGCTCGGGGTCTCGCCGAGCACACCGGTGGTCACCAAGTAGGGAACCAAGCGGGCGGCGAAGTCATCCGCTTCGAGCCGGCGAATCTGGTCGCCGTTAATCGACTCGGCCTTCTTCAGATCGAATCGGGCCGGATTCGGGTTGACGTTGACGACGTCGAACGCGGCCGTGAACTCGTCGATCGAGAACACGTCGCGGTCGTGGGAAAGCGACCAACCGAGCAGGGCCAGGTAGTTGAGCAGGCCCTCCCGAATGAATCCGCGGTCGCGGTGCAGGAACAGGTTCGCATCGGCGTCGCGTTTGGAGAGCTTCTTGTTCTTGTCGCCCATAACGTAGGGCAGGTGGCCGAAGCGCGGCACGAAGGTGGTCACGCCGATGTCGATGAGTGCGTGGTATAACGCGATTTGGCGCGGGGTCGACGAGAGCAGGTCCTCGCCGCGCAGCACGTGGGTGACGCCCATGAGCGCGTCATCGACCGGGTTAACGAAGGGGTAGAGCGGATGCCCGTTGGGGCGCACGACCACAAAGTCGCTGAACGAACCGGCCGGGAAGGTGATCTCGCCGCGCACGAGGTCGTCGAAGGAGAGTTCAGTGTCTGGCACCCGCAGGCGCAGGGCCGGGGACCGGCCCTCGGCTCGGTAGGCGGCATTCTGCTCCGCGGTGAGGTCGCGTTCGAAGTTGTCGTAGCCCATTTTCGGATCGCGGCCGAGGCTCACGTTGCGGGCCTCGATCTCTTCCCCGGTGACGAAGCTCTCGTAGATGTGGCCGCTGGTCTTGAGCTGCTCGATCACGCCGCGGTAGATGTCGTAGCGCTCGGACTGGCGGTACGGCGCCTGGGGTCCGCCGACGTCGACGCCTTCGTCCCAGTCGAGTCCCAGCCAGCGCATGGCTTCGACGAGCTGCAGAAAGCTTTCTTCACTGTCGCGGGCGGCGTCGGTGTCTTCGATGCGGAAGATCATCTTGCCGCCGGTGTGCCGGGCATAGGCCCAGTTGAACATGGCGGTGCGGACGAGGCCGACGTGCGGCGTTCCGGTCGGCGACGGGCAGAACCGAACGCGAACGTCGGTTCCGGTGGCGGTAGAAAACGGGTGCGCAGTGGTATCAGACATTACTCATGATTCTAGTTGCGCAAGCCCCCCGGCCGTCTTTCCGGGCCCGGGCCCGGAAAATGGGCCATAATCCATCGTGGGCCCGGTTCCGTAAGGTGGGCCCGTGATCGGGTAGGCGCGGCCTATCGGACCCGAGCGATGGCAGCGAGCGCGCGCAGCGCGGCGGCCAGCGCCGGCACCCGCTCAGCACCGGCGCTCGTCACGGCGTGCAGGGTGCGATGGTCCCGCCCGGTCGTGGCACGAATGACAACACCCGCGCGGTTGCCGACCGACTCGATCGCGAGCGCCGGCAGCAACGCTACGCCGATGCCAGCCTCGACCAGTCCGAACACCGCGGCGACATTGTCGGTCCCGTAGGAGAGGCGCGGGGCGAATCCACGACGATCACAGAGATCAAGCAGGTGGCCGCGGCAGCGCGGGCAGCCGGCCACCCAATTCTCGTCGTCGAGATCGCCCAGGTCCACTGCGCCGGGTGCAATGGCACTGCGATCAGTGGCACTGCGGTCGACGTCCCCGCGCGCAGCGCCGGCCAGCGGATGCCCGACCGGTAGCACCAGCATCATCTCGTCTCGCCGCAGGGTCGCCACCCGCAACCCCTGCGCACTCTTCCGGTGCGGATCCACCCGGTCCCCCGGGTAACTGAACGTGATGGCCAGGTCGGCGCTATTCTGGCGCACGGCGGCGACGGCCTCGGGCGGTTCGGCCTCGAGATAGGTAATGCTGATCTGGCCATGCTGGTCTTTCATGCGCGCCAAGAGACTGGGCACGAGGGTAGCGGATGCCGACGGGAACGCCACGAGACGCACCAGCCCGGAGCGCAGCCCCTGCAGCTCGGCGATCTCCCCCGCTGCAGCGTCGAGCGCGGTGGCAACGGTGACGGCGTGCCTGGCCAGCACGAGGCCGGCTTCGGTGAGGCGAACGCCTCGGCCGACCCGCTCGATCACGGCGAGGCCGAGCCGCTGCTCGAGCCGTTTGAGCTGCTGACTGACGGCCGGCTGGCTAAAGCCGAGGGCCACCGCGGCCGCCGTGATCGACCCCGTTTCGTGCACCGCCCGCACGATGCGCAGGGCCTGCGCGTCGAGATCGGGGCCCTGCGGAGGAAGCCGAATCATGATATCGATCATAACCAGGGCTTATGCGTTGCATCGAATACTAGTTATTGTCCTATGCATAACCCGTGGCCATACTGAAATTATGATCCCCGCACCGGTTTGCACCAGCACCAGCACCAACACAGCTGTCGCACGCACGAACACCGTCACCATCACCGAAGCGCGCGCACGCTTTACCGCCGGGCGCGGCTATCTCGCCGCCTGCACGCTCGGGCTGCCGACGATCGACACGATCGTCGCGGTGCGGGACGATATCGAGGTCTGGGCCCGCGGTGAGGCCTGTGCCGCCCGCTACGGCGAGGTGGTCGAGCGCGTGCGCACGGGCTACGCCGACCTGGTCGGGGTCACACCCGACCGCGTCGCAATCGGCTCGCAGACCTCGGTCATGGCGGGTATGGTCGCTGCGAGCATCCCCGATGGCGCCGAAGTTGTGCTCCCCCGCGGTGACTTCAGCTCGATGGTGTTTCCGTTTCTGGCTCAGGCGCATCGCGGCGTGACCGTGCGGCAGGTGGAACTGGCCGATCTGGCTGCAAGTCTGACAGTGAACACCTGGCTCGTGGCCTTCTCCCTCGTGCAGTCCGCCACCGGCACGCTCGCCGACAGCGCCGCCATCCAGGCTGCCGCGCAACGCACGGGCACCTTCACCCTGTGCGACACAACTCAGGCCACCGGGTGGATGCCGGTCGATGCGTCAGTGTTCGACGCCACAATCTGCCACAGCTACAAGTGGCTCGGCGCCCCGCGCGGCGTCACCTTCTTCACGGTCACCGACGCTTTCGCGGTGGAACTGTACCCGGTGAATGCCGGCTGGTATGCGGGGGAAGACCTGTGGGAATCCTGTTACGGTCCGGCTATGCTGCTCGCCCAAGACGCCCGCCGGTTCGACGTGTCGCCGGCCTGGCCAGCCTGGGTCGGTGCCGAACCGGCGATCGGCCTGTTCCGCAGCCTCGACCTGGCCGAGGTGGCCGCCCACAATACTGGCCTTGGCGATGCCCTGTGCGATGGACTCGACCTGCCCCGCCTCGGTCAGGCGATCATCAGTTGGCCGGACGCCGCTGGCCGCGACCTCGCACGACTCACCGCCGCCGGCCTCACCGCCTCAGGCCGGGCCGGCCGCGCACGCGTGGCCTTCCACCTCTACAACGACGAGGAGGACGTGGCGCTGGCCCTCGCCGCCCTGCGCCACCATTAAACCGCCTGCTGAGATCCCGGCGCCAACCCCATCCGATGACCGCCGTTAGTCTTGGTCGTTGACTGCCGCAATGATCGCCTCAGCCAGCGCGGTGGACGAGGCCGGATTCTGCCCGGTGTAGAGGTTGCGATCGATCTCCATGTGCGGGGAGAACGATTCGCCGGCGACGAAGTCGGCGCCCAACTCAACCAGCCGACTCTGCACCAGCCACGGCGCCTTCGGTGCCAAGCCCCCCAATACTTCCTCGGCGTCGGTGAAGCCGGTCATGCGATAGCCGGCGAAGGGCCAACTCTGGTCGGAGCGCCGGGCGGCGAACAGTGCAGCCGGGGCGTGGCAGAGCACGCCGAGGATGCGACCGCTGTCGAGGGCCTCGGTGAGGATGCGGCCAGAGACGGCATCGACGGCGAGGTCTTCCATCGGGCCATGACCGCCCGGATAGAACACCACATCGTAGTCAGCGACATCGATATCATCGAGGCTGAGCGGCTCGTCGAGCTGACCGGAAATGGTCGTGATGTACTCGATGATCTCAGCCGCGCGGTCCTCTCCCCCGGCAGCGTCCGCGCGCAGGCTCACCGCATCAATAGTCGGGGCGACGCCGCCGGGCGTAACGATGCTGATCTGCCAGCCCGCCGCGGTGAACAGTCGATGCGGCTGGGCGAGTTCTTCAGCCCAATACCCGGTCGGGTGCAGGGTGCCGTCGGTGAGAGTCCAGTGGTTAGCGGCACTGACGACGAAAAGTACGTGGGTCATTTTTCTCCCTTATCGGTGAAGGCGATCGCAGAAGACTGTGGAATTGTTCGGCTCAGGGTGTCGGGGCGAAACCACCCGTACGCACAACCATCTTGCCGGTGTTCTCGCCGCGCATGAGGCCAAGGAATGCGTCGACACTGTTTTCGACGCCGTCAATGACGGTCTCGTCGAAAACGATCGCCCCTGACGCCAGCCAGTCGGCCATCTCAGCGGAGAACGCCGGCAGATTGCTCCAGAAGTTGCCCACCGTGAAGCCGGTGAGGGTGAGGCCACGAGTGACGATATTGGACAGGTTGTTTGGGCCAGTCGGGACGTCCGTGCTGTTGTAGAGGGAGATCGCACCGCACATGGCCGCACGGCCGCCGTCGTTGAAGCGTGCCAATGCGGCCTCGAGATGCTCGCCTCCCACGTTGTCGAAATACACGTCGATGCCGTCGGGGGCGGCGGCGGCGAGTTGATCCGTGATGGAACCGTCCTTGTAATTGAACGCGGCGTCGAAGCCATATTTTCCCGTGAGCAAGGCCACCTTTTCCGCCGATCCAGCCGAGCCGATGACGCGCGTGGCCCCCTTGAGCCGAGCGATTTGCCCAACCATGCTGCCGACCGCGCCGGCGGCTCCGGAGACGAATACCGTGTCGCCCTCTTTGAGCTTGGCGACTTCGAGCAGGCCGACGTACGCCGTGAAGGCGGTCATGCCGAGAACGCCGAGGTAAGCCGAGAATGGAACATCCGAAAGAGCGGCGACAACACGAAACCCGCTAGCATCCTCCTGTACCAGGTCGCGCCAGCCGTACTGATGGGTCACCATATCACCGACGGCGAATGCGTCGCTGGCGGACGCGACGACCCTTCCCACAGCCCCACCCGTCATGGTCTCGCCGAGCACGAACGGCGGTATGTAGCTTTTCACGTCGTTCATCCGGCCACGCATGTACGGGTCAACGGAGATGAATTCATTGGCGACGCGCACCTGCCCGGGCGCGACATCGGGCAGGTCGACGGTCACGATGCGAAAGTCCGCCGCTGTGGGCCACCCGACGGGATGGCTCACCAACTGAATCTGGGTACTGACGGTGGACGCGGCCATAACGGACCCCTCTGTAAGTTTTAGAACGATTGTTTCACTATATAATGGACAGATCGGTCCACAAAATTGACAGACCATCACAGCACGGCCGACAGAGCATCAAGGAGCGGACATGGGGCGCCTGCAGACCTTCGACGAGAGTGTCGTCGTGCAGTCTGCACGCGACTTATTCTGGGCCAAGGGTTACGAGGGCGCCTCCCTGGCCGACCTCGAGACGGCGACCGGTCTGGGCCGATCCAGCCTGTACCACGCCTTTGGGAGCAAACGCGGGCTCTTCGACGCCGCGGTCTCCGATTATATGCAGACGGTCATCCGGCCCCGATTGGCCGGGTTGCGCGTTGGAGCAACGGATGCTTCGGCCCTACTCGCCTACTATGACGGCCTCACCGTAGCGACGGCCGGACTGCCGAACGGGTCGCCCCGCACCGGCTGCCTGCTGGTCAATTGCGCGGCCGGCCTTGCCGCGCATGATGACGCCGCTCGTGCTGTCGTGGACGGCTACCGTGCCGAGCTGTCCGATGCCCTACGAGACGCCCTCGTCCACGCGTCGTCGGGCGCAGGCACCGACCCCAATCAATTTGATGACCGCGTGCGCACGCTGGCGTCCCTGTCGATGAGCGCGATGCTCGTAGCACGGGTCAATCGAATCGAGGCCATCGCGCTGCTCAATGCGGCGTCGAACCTGATCAGAGTCTGGTTGCCCGACCGCTGCGGCTGATCCGGAGCCCGCGACTCAGGCCAAGCGCACCACCGGGTTCACAAGCGTGCCGATGCCGGCGATCGACATCGTGACCGAGTCCCCGTCGACGATGGCCGCTGGCGTGTCCAGGAGGCCGGCCAGGATCACGTCGCCGGGCAGCAGGGTGAACACGCTCGAGGCAAAGGCCACGAGCGCGGCAACGTCGTCTTCGGTAGTGCGGTCGTCGTCGCCGAGGTCGAGCGACTGAAATTCCTCACCGTTGATGAGTCCGAGCAGTGGCGTGGCCGCCTCGTCGAACTCGGTCTCGATGATCGGGCCGAGCGGCAGGAACGTGTCGAAGGCACCGGCGTGGGTTGCCGAACCGAGGTCGGCCGCGGTGACGACCGTCGCGACGGTGTAGCCGAAGACGCGACCCGCGGCATCCGCTGGGGAAACGTTCTTGGCGATTTTGCCGATGATGATGGCGAGCTGGCCGTCAACCGCGACCCGCTTTGACGCGGTCGGCAGCACGATGGCGTCGCCAGGGCCGACGACGGCGGTGTTCGGCCGCAGCACGAACACCTCGTCCGACACCATAGCGACGATCTTCGAGCGCGGAATCACCGGAGCGAGCAGCTTCACGTCGGCCAGGGCGATCCGGTCGCCGGTCGTGTCGAATCCGGCGAACATCGGGTCGCTGCTGAGCACGACCAGTTCGTCGTCGTCAACGATGCCGAACGCGATAGCGCCCTGGTAGCTGTAGCGTGCGATCTTCACGTGTCTCATTCCCGCCCACAAAGGGCAAAAGGCTCAGCTTAGCCGGGTGAGCCAGCCGTGACGGTCGGGCAGGCGCCCATACTGAATGTCGGTCAGTTCCTGGCGCAGCGACAGGGTGACCTCGCCAGCCAGGGCATCCGCTTCGCCGATCGTGAAGTCGCGCGCTTTGAGCTGGCCAATCGGGGTGACCACGGCGGCGGTTCCGCAGGCGAAGACCTCGGTGATGGCACCGGATGCGACGCCATCACGCCACTCCGCCAACGTCACCTCGCGCTCTTCCACGGTCATACCGCGGTCGCGAGCAAGCTGCAGGATGCTGTCGCGGGTGACGCCCTCCAGGATGGATCCAGTCAGGCGCGGTGTGACGAGCGTGTCGGTGCCGTACACGAAGAACACGTTCATGCCACCGAGCTCGTCGATGTGGCTGCCGGTCTCGCCGTCGAGGAACAGTACCTGAGCACAGCCATTTTCGTGGGCTTCCATCTGGGGCAGCAGCGACGCGGCGTAGTTTCCACCACACTTGGCGGCGCCGGTGCCGCCGCGGCCCGCACGGGAGTACTCGGTCGACAGCCAGATCTTCACCGGGGCGACACCGTCGGCGAAGTACGCGCCAGCCGGGCTGGCGATGACGTAGAAGCTCACCTGGTGGGCGGCGCGCACCCCGAGAAAACTCTCGTTGGCGATCATGAACGGGCGCAGGTACAGACTGGTCTCCGGAGCGGACGGTACCCAGTCACCATCGATCGCAATCATCTGCCTGATCGACTCGATGAAGTCATCGACCGGCAGCTCGGGCAAGGCCAGGCGGTGCGCGGAGCGCTGCAGACGCTGGGCGTTCTTCTCGGGCCGGAAGGTCCAGATCGAGTTGTCGGCGTGCCGGTAGGCCTTGAGGCCCTCGAAGATCTCTTGGCCGTAGTGCAGCACCGATGAGGCGGGGTCGAGCAACAGCGGTCCGTAGGACGTGACGCGCGCATCGTGCCAGCCGGCGTCGACCGACCAGTCGATGGTGACCATGTGGTCGGTGAAGTGTTTGCCGAAGCCTGGGTCGGCCAGAATTTCGGAGCGTTCGGCTTCGGCTCGGGCCTCGGTCGACGCGGTGACGGCGAAGTTCAGGGGAAACGTTGTGGTCTTGCTCATTTGAGTACCTTCTCTGTTAAAAGCGTCACGATGGCGTCTCCCACCTCAACCGTGCTGCGTCGCACCGTTGCGGTGCGACGCGCCAGGTCGTCGGCGACCGCTTCGTTGACGCGAGCTGCGGCATCCGCCAGCCCGAGATGATCAAGCAGCAGTGCGACCGAGAGGATAGCCGCGGTCGGGTCAGCGAGTTGCTGGCCGGCGATATCGGGGGCCGAGCCGTGCACCGGCTCGAACATGCTGGGAAAGCGGCCCGTCGGGTTGATATTGCCGGAGGCTGCCAGGCCGATGCCGCCGCTGATCGCCGCTGCCAGGTCAGTGAGAATATCGCCAAAAAGGTTGTCGGTGACGAGTACATCGAATCTACTCGGATTCGTGACGAAGAAAATGGTCGCCGCGTCGACGTGCAGGTAATCCACCGCGACCTGGGGGTACTCAGCGGCCACCTCGTTCACGATGCGCTGCCACAGACTGCCGGCGAAGACGAGCACGTTGGTCTTGTGCACCAGGGTGAGGCGTTTGCGCTCACGCCCCTGGGCCACCTCAAAGGCGTAACGCACGACCCGTTCCACGCCGTAGGCGGTGTTGACCGAGACCTCGTTGGCGACCTCCTGCGCGGTGCCACGACGGATAGTACCGCCGTTGCCGACATATGGGCCCTCGGTTCCTTCGCGCACGACGACGAAGTCGACCACGCCGGGGGCGGCTAGCGGGCTCTTCACACCGGGGTAGATCGTGCAGGGCCGCAGGTTCACATAGTGGTCGAGGGCGAAGCGCAGACCGAGCAACAGCCCGCGCTCAATGTTGGCGTCTTTCAGCCGAGGGTCGCCGGGAACGCCGCCAACGGCACCGAGCAAAATGGCATCGTGCTGCTGAATTGATGCGAGGTCGGCGTCGGTGAGCACGTCGCCGGTTTCAAGGAATCGGGCGGCGCCGAGCTGAAACATGTTCGTCTCGATCGTGACGTCGTCACGGGCGGTGACGACGCCGAGCACCTTCACCGCCTCAGCGACGACTTCCGGTCCAATCCCGTCTCCGGGAATGACAGCGAGTTTGATAATACGAGACATGCGGCTCCGAACAGTCAACGAACACCTGTATTGCGTATAGTCAAACCTTACCTTTCTCACCGAAGTGCCTAGGCTGGGTGCACGGCACTACCAACGGAGAGCGGGAAATGATGAGTATCGGACTAGGAATTTTTCTGTTGGTCGTCGGCGCCATTCTGGTGTGGGCTCTCGACATCACCATCACCGGAGTTGACCTGCAGCTCGTGGGCTACATTCTGCTCGCGGCCGGAGCGCTCGTGACGATCCTCGGCATCGTGCTGATGACGCGGCGTCGCAACAGCGTGAGCACAACCCGCACGATCGCCGACCCGGCGAACGGCGAGCAGGTCACCCGCCGCGAGAACTCGATCGACGACCTGTAGCCGCCTAACAGCTCGCGAGAGCGGGCAGGCGGTTGCTTCAGGTAACCGTTTACCCGTCCTCGCGGAGTTTTTAGCGGGCTCGGCGCAGCGCGACCAGGGCCACAACGGCTGAGGCCAGCACGAGGGCGACGCCGATCCACGCACTCAGTCCCACGCCGCTGTCGAAGGCGTGCCTGGCCGACTCGAGCAGTTGTGCGGCCGTGTCGGCCGGCAGCTGACCGGCTACCGCGACCGCGCCGCCGAGGGTCTCCCCCGCAGCCAGCCGCTCGGTCGCTGACAATCCGTCGGGCAGTAGCACCGCCGCGCGGTACGAGACGGTAAGAATGGTGCCGAGTACCGCCGTTCCCAGTACCGCTCCCAGTTCGTAGGCCGTTTCGGACACAGCGGATGCCGCCCCTGCCTTATCGGCCGGCGCAGTCGCCACGATCAGCTCGTTGGACACGGTCTCGGCCGCGCCGATACCGATTCCAAGCAACACGAACGCCACCATGATGTCCGCCGCATTGATCTCGCCTCCGCGCAGGGCGATCGCCGCAAAACCCGCCGCCGAGAACAGCAGTGCTATCGGCACGACGCGGGACGGGCGAACCCGGCGGGCAATCGGTACAATGACCAGTCCGGCCACGATCATCGCGGCAAGGCCGGGCACGAGCACGAGTCCGGCCAGCAGCGGCGAGAGTCCGAGCACAAGCTGCAGGTGCTGCGAGACGAAGAACAGGCAGCCGACGAGCGCGGTGACGCTCAGCAGGTTGACGCCGACGGCTCCGCTGAACGAGCCGCGCCGAAACAGGCTCATATCGAGCATGGGGTTCGGCAGCCTCAACTGCCGCCGCACGAACAGCACGCCGAGGGCGAGGCCGAGCACGACCGGCGCAAGGGTGACGACGCTCGGCCCGTTCTGGGCAATGGTTTTGATGCCGTAGACGATCGGCAGCATGGTGGCGAGCGAGAGCACGATGCTCGGCAGGTCGATCCGCCCCGGATTCGGGTCGCGGGATTCGGTCACGAGCAACGGTGCCAGCAAAAGTAGTGGCAGCAGCAGCGGAACGGCAAGCAGAAACACCGAGCCCCAGGCGAAATGCTCAAGCAGAATACCGCCAACGACCGGGCCGAGCGCGCTGCCGGCCGCGAATCCGGTGGCCCAGATCGCGATGGCCAGGCGCCGCTGGTCACGATCGACGAAGGTCGAACGCAGCAGCGACAGGGTCGAGGGCATGAGCATGGCGCCGAAAAAGCCGAGCACAGCCCGGGACGCGATCAGCCATTCAATGGTCGGTGAGAAAGCCGCCACCACCGAGACCGCGCCGAAGCCGGCCGACCCGATCAGCAGCAGGCGCCGACGCCCGATGCGGTCGCCGAGGCTGCCCATGGCCACGAGCAGGCCGGCGAGCACGAGCGGGTAGATGTCGACCATCCAGAGCAGCTGCACACCGGTCGGCCGGGTTGCCTCCGAGATGGCGGGCAGCGCAAAGTTGAGTACGGTGTTGTCGATCGACACCAGCAGTACCGGAAGCATCAGCACCGCGAGCGCCCACCAGCGTCGGCGGTCGTGCACGATTGTCAGAGCGGATGCCACGCCGCCCGCCTTCGGGGTCGGCCGCGGCTCATCGGCGCGGGCGCGCCGGGCCAGTGTGCCAATGGAACTAGCGGTGGCGGGGGAAGTGAAACGGGCAGACACGATCTCAATCGCTTTCTCAAGAATTTTTCCGGCCACGCGCCCTGTGCTGACAGAGTGGTGGAAACCTAGATTAACTATACCGGCTGGACGGTACAGTTGACCAGTGGCCAGGCCGATGCCCCGACCCGGCCGCCCACCCACGATGCATCGACGGCACTGGCCCGTGCGGCCGCTCTACATCGCCTTGCCAAGCGGCGCGGTCCACGACGGTCGCAGGCATTTGGGTACCATGGCCCCTATGCTGAGAAATCCCGCCGCGCCATCCGGTTCTACCCGGGATCGACTGCTCGACTCCTTCGAGGAGTTGCTGGTCGAGGGCGGAGAGCGCTCCGCGACGCTGGACGCCGTCGCGGCCGCCGCTGCGGTCTCCAAGGGCGGACTGCTCTATCACTTCAGCTCGAAAGGCGCCCTGATCGAGGGCATGCTGGCCCGTCTTGATGCGCTCGCGAATGAGGATGCCGATAATATTCGCGCGGCCCCGGCTGGCCCGGTCGACTATCTCATTCGCACCTCGGTGCACACCGGCAGCCCGCTCGACCGCGCCTACATCGCCGGCTCCCGCCTCGCGCAGGGACGCGATCCGCGGGCCATGCAGGTGCTCGGCGATATTCGGTGTCGCTGGCTCTCGGTCATCGAAGACGCTGTCCACGACCCGGATACCGCCGAGGCGATCATGCTCATCAGCGACGGACTTTACGTCAACAGTTCTCTGGCCGAACACGAACTTGCCCCGCAGGAGCACACCGACGAGTCGATGAGCCGGCTGATCACTCTGATCGGCCGGCTCCTGCCGCACACCTGAAACCGATACCCGGCTGCCCACGCCGCATGGGGTCGCAAATCGTACTAAAACCGTCTTCATACGGGCCATTTGTGACCCCTCAGGCGCACTACTCATGGATTCGCCGTCTTTAAAGAACGGATGCGAGTAGGCGCCAGCTCTGGCAGGCACCCACTCGCATCCGTTCTGAAGAAACCTAGTCGGTGAGGACGATCTCCACCATGATCTCGGCTTCGATGGTAGCGCGCACCGAGGCCAGCAGCCCTGCCGGAACCTCGGAATCGACGGTCAGAACGCTGAGAGCCTTGCCGCCAGCCTCGTGGCGGGCGATCTGCATGCCGGCGATGTTGATGTTGGCGTCACCGAATTCGCGGCCGTAGACGGCGACGATTCCGGGTCGGTCGGTGTAGAGCATGACAATGAGGTTTTTGGCGAACGGAACCTCAACGTCGTAGCCGTTGATCTGCACGATCTTCTCGATCTGCTTGGTCCCCGTGAGGGTCCCGGCTACTGTGACCTGTGAGCCGTCGGCGAGGGCGCCGCGCAGGGTGATCACGTTGCGATACTCGGGCGACTCGGCGTCGCTGAGCATGCGCACGGTGACACCGCGCTGCTCGGCGAGCAGCGGTGCGTTGACGTAGGAGACGGTTTCGCTGACCACGTTGGTGAAGATGCCCTTGAGCGCGGCGAGCTTGAGAACGCTGACGTCGTACGCGACCAGTTCCCCGCGCACCTCGATGTCGACGTTCGTGAGCGGGCTGTGGGCGGCGAGGCCGGAGAAGACCTGACCGAGCTTTTCGACCAGCGGAATTCCGGGGCGCACGTAGGGGTCGATGACTCCACCGGCGACGTTGACCGCGTCGGGCACGAGCTCGCCCGACAGAGCGAGGCGCACGGACTTGGCGACGGAGACGCCGGCTTTTTCCTGCGCCTCGTCGGTCGACGCACCGAGGTGCGGCGTGGTGATGATGTTGTCCAGGCCGAGCAGCGGCGAGCCGGTCGGCGGTTCGCTGACGAACACATCGAGGCCGGCGCCGGCAATGGTGCCGGCGACGAGGGCTTCGTGCAGTGCGTCTTCGTCGATGAGTCCGCCGCGGGCGACATTGACGACGAACGCGGTCGGCTTCATCAGCTTGAGCTGGGCTGCACCGATCATTCCGGTGGTCTCGGGCGTCTTCGGCATGTGGATTGTGACGAAATCAGACTGTGCGAGCAGTTCATCGAGGGTGACCGGGGTCACGCCGAGCTGCTGGGCGCGCGCCGAGGTGACGTAGGGGTCGTAGGCGATGACATTGGTGCCGAAGGCCTGCATGCGAGCGGTGATGAGGGCGCCGATGCGGCCGAGACCGATGATGCCGATGGTCTTTTCGTACAGCTCGGTGCCGGTGTACTTGGAACGCTTCCACGCTCCATCGGCGAGAGCGCCGGAGGCTGCTGGGATGTGACGGGCGAGGCTCAGGATGTGCCCGACGGTCAGCTCAGCGGCCGAGATGATATTGGAGGTGGGAGCGTTGACGACCATGACGCCGGCGGCGGTGGCGGCCTTGATGTCAACGTTGTCGAGACCGACACCCGCACGGGCGATGACCTTCAGGAACGGAGCGGCCTGAATCGCTTCGGCATCCATTTTGGTGGCGGAGCGTACCAGAACGGCATGTGCTGTGGCAAGCTCGGCGAACAGCGCGGAACGATTCGTGCCGTCTACCTGGCGAATGTCAAAGTCGGGCCCGAGAGCCTCGACGGTGGCGGGGGAGAGTTCTTCGGCGATCAGGACGACGGGCTTCGACAATAAAATCGGATCCTTAGATTGCAGGTCTTGGCGGCGCGACAAGGGGCGCCACTCTTTTTCCACCCTACCGGCTGCACAATAGAGCCATGAGCAGCGACGTAATAGACGGACTCCAGCTGGCCCTTCGGGTGATTCTCGCGGTGGTCTTCATCGGCGCCGGGATCACCCATTTTCTGCCCACGGTCCAGCGCACGATGGCGGCAATGATTCCACCGCGACTGCGCACGGCGGGCTGGGCCAACCCGACCAACCTCGTGCTGCTTACCGGGGTGTGCGAGTTGGCTGGCGGCTTCGGGTTGCTGTATCCCCCGACCATGCTGCTGGCCGCTGGGGCCCTCGTGCTGTTTCTGGCGGCGGTGTTTCCGGCTAACGCCTATGCCGCGCGGCACAAGAACCGGTTCGGGCGGATCGCGATTCCGTTCGTTCCCCGGCTCATCGCCCAACTGGTGCTGATGGCTCTGATCGTGGTCGCGGTGATCTAGTCAGATGATTAGCCGGCCGAGGCCGAACATCGTGGCGATATCGAGCGACAGGGCGGCAACCGTACAAAGCCCGACGAGCAGGGTCAGCGCCTGCGCTCCGAAGGCTCGGTTTCGGCCGAGCCAATAGGCCAGGGTATAAACCAGCACCGGCAGGAGTACCGCAAAGATCAGCACGGCCCAGCCGAAGCCGCTCAGCTGGGTGTCGAGGGACTGCGCCTGCAGGTTCAGACCGACCAGGTTGCCGATGGCTTCCCAGACGTCGTAGGCGTAGAACAGCCCGATGAACAGCGCGATGGTCAGCAGAGTCCAGCGCGGCGAGCGGCGACCGTGCACGGTGTTCGTACCATCGGTGCCGGTGAATTCGATGTCGCTCATGAGGGGACCCCCGATCCGAGCAGGAAGGGCACGGGAATCAACACGACCGCGCCGATCAGCAACCAGACCCAGCGTGCGCGCGGCCGGCTCAGGGTGAGCCAGAAGGTCGCCCCAAACCAGATCACGGGTGCCGCCACGGCCAGCCAGCCGCCGAGGGAGGTCATGAAATCAGCGACGGGATCACTCGAAGTGAGAACCGTCGAACGTGCGAGGCGGGACACGCCAATGAACCAGCCGATCGAGTAGAGCAGGTACATTCCGGCGAGGATGCCCAAGCCGACCAGGGCGGCCGAGCTCGCGACCGCGCCGGCCGGTTCGGTACTGGCGGCGTCCGTCGCGTCGGCATCCGCTGCAGTGTCGATATCCGTGTCGCTGTCGGTGCCGCTGTCGCTGTCGCTGGCGCTGGCGCTGGCGCTGGGGGTAGCATCCGCTATCGGGGTGGTCCACCCCTCCGGCAAACTGGCCGCCTCGGGCGCGGCCTGACCGGTTCCCCCGGGAGCCAACGTCGGGTCGTCGTCACCGGCCCAATTCAGAGCATCGTCGTCGCGTGTGGCATTCATTTTTCCAGAGTATCCGGTTGCCACCGAAGCTACCCGAACAGCGGCTTCACGGCGGTGACCAATTGTTGCACACCCAAAACGATGAAGAGCAGCGCGCAGACCCCCAGGGCTCCGTTGGTGAACCATTTGTTGCGCCATTCCCGTGGGATGCCCTTGCCGTTCAACAAGCCAAGCAGGGTGACGGCGAGAAACGGCATGAACAGGGAACCGAGCACGCCGTAGGCCAGAATCAGCCCGATCGGCGAGCCGAGCAGGAACAGGATCATCGGCGGGAATGTGAGCCACAACAGGTAGAACTTGAAGTACTTGCCACCGACCATCGTGTCGGGGTGGCCAGACTTCTTGCCGCGCATGTTGCCCCAGAAATCGGCGAACATGAGACTCACGCCGTTCCAGACGCCGATTATCGACGAGAAGGATGCTGCCCAGAAGCCCACCAGAAACCCGGTACCGACGACGACGCCGTACTTCTCGTTGAGCACCGTCGAGAGATCGAGTAGGCCCTTGTCGCCCGCGCTCAGGGTGACGCCGGCAGCGGCGACCACCTCGGCACCGACGATGAGCATCGCGACGACGAAAATTCCGGTCATGACGTAGGCCATGCGGTTGTCGATGCGCATGACTTTCATCCACTGCGGGGTGGACCAGCCCTTTTCGCGCAGCCAGTAGCCGTAGGCGGCGAGGGTGATTGTTCCGCCGACGCCGCCGGCCAAAGCGAGCGTGTAGAGCACTCCGCCCTCGGGGATGATCGGCACGAGGCCGGCGAGCATGGCTGGAAAGTCGGGTACGGCGATGACGGCGAGACCGACGACGGTGATGAACATGATGCCCACGAGCACGGCGGTGACCTTCTCGAAAAAGGCGTATCGGCCGAACCAGACCATGGTGAACCCGGCGAGTCCCATCAGGACGGCCCAGACCGGCAACGGGAAGACCGGAAACAACGCGGCCAGCGGTAGGGCGGCCGATGACATGGCTGTTGCGCCGTAGACGAAACCCCAGAGCATGATGTACGGCCCGAAGTACCAGGTGGTCCACTTGCCGAGGGACCGCCAGCCCTCGAAGATGGTCTTGCCAGTGGAGAGGGTGTACCGGCCGGCGCCCTCGACCAGCACGATCTTGAGGATCACGCCGAGAATGACCGCCCAAAGCAGGGCGTAGCCGTAGCGCGATCCGGCCACTAGGGTAGCGACCATATCGGCCGCTCCCACCCCGGTGGCCGCCACGACGAGGCCGGGGCCAACGATCTTCCACTTGGGCAGGGGCCCGTCGATGGGGGCCGGCACGACCAGCCTGTTGTCGTCAGTGTTCTTACCTGAGGTCATGGTGGTGTCGGCCTTACGCGAGTGCAACGGGCGGCCCCACGGGCATCCGTTCTACGAATGTCCAGCGGCAAGCTGTGCGTCGGTGCACAGGACCAGATACGCCGGGCTGAAACCGGTGCATTGCTCGACTCTATCGGTCTGGGCAGACTCGCGGTCTACTCCAGACGACGGATTCCCGCGCTCACCGAAAAGGTCCAGCCCAATATTCCCACCAGGGCCATGCGTTCGGCGAGGCCGACGACGCCGGGCATCCACTCACTCGCTGCAACGACTACGAGCAACCCGGCCAGGGTGAGCACGGCGAAAACGACCGCCCATGGCAGCACCCGCGGTAGCACGCGGCGAACCCGCAGCCAGACGGTCAGCAGGATGATCGCGACGAGCGCCGCAACGAATCCCGTCGCTGCGACCGCAAGGTGGATGACACCGGCCGTGCTGGAGGTCTGCAGGGTGCTCGCGTGTTCGGCATCGACATCGGTCGCAAAGAACGCGAGAGTCGCCGAGCTGGCTCCGCCAACGAGAAAGAGCCCGAGGCCCGTGCCGAGCAGGCGATCTCGGCGCCGGGGCGAATGCGTCCGTGCAGACAAATCCTGCGCGGTCAGGGCGATCGCGATGGCCGCGGCGACGCAGAACACCGCGCGGCCCAGAAAATTGAGGTTCATCACCCAGCCGTACGGGCCGACGGCTAGATTGCTCTCGGCCTCGCTGATCGGGCTGTAGTGCGGCGGCAACAGCTGCAGCACCACGTCGACCAGAACGTACAGAAGCACCCCGGCCATGGCCACCGCTGCCGTGCGGCTCCGCCAGCGGGTGCTATTTCGGTTACTCGTGGCATCCGTTGTCATTCGCCTGCCCTTTCGACGCTCGTGCCGAGGAACGAAGAAGGGGCCCTCGCGAACGAGAACCCCTCCATTAAAATTGGCGGATGCTTAGCGCGAGACCGAACCGTCGGTGTAGTCGTCGTCGTTCGACGCGTTCCACGCGAAGAGCTTGCGCAGGCTGCGGCCGGTGGCCTCGATCGGGTGCTCTTCGCCCTTCTTGCGCAGGGCGAGGAACTCGACTCCGCCGTTGTCCTGGTCGGCGATGAAACGCTTCGCGAACGCGCCGCTCTGGATGTCGGCGAGAACGGCCTTCATGTTCTCCTTGACGCTGGGGTCGATGACGCGCGGGCCAGAAACGTAGTCGCCGTACTCGGCTGTGTCAGAGACGCTCCAACGCTGCTTGGCGATGCCACCCTCCCACATCAGGTCAACGATGAGCTTGAGCTCGTGCAGTACCTCGAAGTAGGCGACCTGCGGCTGGTAGCCGGCTTCAGTGAGAACCTCGAAGCCGTATTGGATCAGCTGTGAGGTGCCACCGCAGAGCACGGCCTGCTCGCCGAACAGGTCGGTTTCGGTTTCTTCGGTGAAGGTGGTCTTGATGCCGGCGGCACGCAGTCCACCGATCGCCTTGGCGTAGCTGAGGGTGAGCGGCCAGGCGTTACCCGAGGCGTCCTTCTCGACGGCAACGATCACGGGAACGCCGCGGCCGGCTTCGAATTCGCGGCGCACGGTGTGGCCCGGTCCCTTCGGGGCGACCATGACGACGTCAACGCCGTCGGGTGCTTCGATATACCCGAAACGGATGTTGAATCCGTGTCCGAAGACCAGTGCCTTACCGGCAGCCAGGTTCGGCAGCACGTCGTCCTTGTACAGGTGACGCTGCACCTGGTCGGGCGCGAGGATGACAATGACGTCGGCCCAGGCCGCGGCATCCGCTGTAGACAGCACTGTGAAGCCAGCTTCTTCGGCCTTGACCTTGCTCTTGGAGCCGTCCTGCAGACCGATCTTCACCTCGACGCCGGAGTCGCGCAGGTTCTGCGCGTGGGCGTGACCCTGCGAGCCGTAGCCGATGACGGCCACCTTCTTGCCCGCAATGATCGACAGGTCGGCGTCTTTGTCGTAGAAAATCTCAGACAATGTGTTTCTCTCCTTATGAATGACGTGCTGATTAGTTTTTGAAAACTCGTTCGGTGATGGATTTGGAGCCGCGGCCGATGGCGAGCAGGCCGGACTGGGCGAGTTCCCGAATGCCGAACGGCTCGAGTACCCGCAGCAGCGCCTGGGTCTTGCCGCTGTCGCCGGTGACCTCGATCACGACGGCGTCCGTGGCCACGTCGACGACGCGGGCGCGAAACAAGTTGACCGCTTCGAGCACCTGCGACCGGGTCGTGTTGTCAACCTTGACCTTGATCAGCAGATGTTCGCGCTGCACCGACTGGGCCGGGTCGAGCTCGACGATCTTGATGACGTTGATCAGCTTGTTCAGCTGTTTGGTCACCTGCTCGAGCGGTACATCGTCGACGTCGACCAGAATCGTGATGCGGGACAGACCCGTGATCTCGCTGTGGCCGACGGCCAGGCTTTCAATGTTGAAGCCGCGACGCGCGAACAAGCCAGCGACGCGTGTGAGCAGGCCGGGCTTATCCTCGACGAGCAGACTCAGAACGTGGCTCGTCACGGTTACTCTTCTCCCCAGGTCGGTGCGTGGTCCTTGGCGTACTGAACAAAACTATTGCTGACTCCCTGCGGAACCATCGGCCAGACCATGGCGCCGGGGCTCACGATGAAGTCAATGACGACCGGGCGATCGTTGGTAGCGAGGGCAAGCTTGATGGCGTCATCCACCTGGTCCTTGCTGGTGACCCGAATTCCCAGCGCCCCATAGGCATCCGCCATCTTGACGAAGTCCGGCACCATCGCGGTGCCGTGACCGGTGTTGAGGTCGGTGAAGGAGTGCCGTCCGTCGTAGAACAACGACTGCCACTGACGTACCATGCCGAGCGAGGAGTTGTTGATGATCGCGACCTTGATCGGGATATTGTTGATCGTGCAGGTGGCGAGTTCCTGGTTGGTCATCTGGAAGCAGCCGTCACCGTCGATCGACCAGACGACGCGGTCGGGTTCGGCCACCTTGGCGCCCATGGCAGCCGGAACGGAGTAGCCCATGGTGCCGGCGCCGCCGGAGTTGAGCCAGGAGTTGGGGCGTTCGTACTTGATGTACTGCGCCGCCCACATCTGGTGCTGTCCGACTCCGGCCGCATAGACCGCTTCGGGGCCGGTGAGTTCGCCAATGCGCTGGATCACGTATTGCGGGGCGAGCAGGCCGTCGGTCGGCTCGGTGAAGCCGAGGGGGAACTCCTCCTTCAGGCCGTGCAGGTAGGTCCACCACTCGGCCGTGTCTGTTGCGGCGCCCTGGGCAACATCGGCCCAGGCAAGGATCAAGTCGGCAATGACGTCCCTGGCATCACCGACGATCGGTACATCGGCCAGGCGGATCTTGGAGATCTCCGCCGGGTCGACGTCAACGTGCACGATCTTCGCGTTGGGAGCGAATTCGCTGATCTTTCCGGTCACCCGGTCGTCGAAGCGCGCTCCAAGGGAGATGATGAGGTCGCTCTCCTGCAACGCGAGCACGGCGGGAACCGTACCGTGCATACCCGGCATGCCGAGATGCTGCGGGTGCGAGTCTGGGAAGGCACCGCGAGCCATGAGCGTCGTGACGACTGGTGCACCGGTCGCTTCGGCGAGTTCGAGCAGTTCGGGTGAGGCGTGGGCGCGGATGACGCCGCCACCGACATAAAGCACCGGCTTCTTCGCCGCCAACAGCAGCTGGGCTGCAGCCTGCACCTGCTTGCCGTGGGCCTTGACGATCGGCCGATAACCGGGCAGGTCGAGCTTGGGCGGCCAGATAAAGGGTGCGAGGTTCTGCTGCGCGTCCTTGGTGATGTCCACGAGTACCGGTCCAGGGCGGCCGGTCGAGGCGATGTGATAAGCCGACGCGATCGCGGCCGGAATCTCTGCCGCGGTGCGGGCGAGAAAGGAGTGCTTCGTGATCGGCATGGTGATGCCGATGATGTCGGCTTCCTGAAAAGCGTCCGTTCCCATCGAGGTGGAAAACACCTGGCCGGTGATCGCGAGCAGCGGAACCGAATCCATGTAGGCATCCGCTATGGCGGTGACGAGGTTGGTCGCGCCCGGACCGCTCGTGGCGATCGCGACGCCGACGCGGCCGGTCGCAGAAGCGTAGCCCTCGGCTGCGTGGCCGGCACCCTGTTCGTGGCGCACCAGAATGTGGCGAATCTTGGTTTGCGTCATGAGCTCGTCGTAGAGCGGAATGACGGCGCCGCCGGGGATGCCGAAGACGTCGGTGACGCCGAGCAGTTCGAGGGTGCGAATGATCGCCCCAGAGCCGGTGAGCATCTCAGGCTCCGCAGAGGCGGGAGCCGAGGGCACGGGAGTGGATTCCGTGGTCATGGTCAATGAATCCCTACTTCGAAATCGGTCATTTCGATCATCTTCGCGTGCCACGTGAGCACACTGGCTAGCCCGTGATAGCGCCTTCAGCGGCGGAATGCACGAGCTTCGAGTACTTTGCGAGTACGCCCCGGGTGTAACGAGGGGGAAGGGGCGCCCAGCCATCTCGGCGGGCGGCCAGCTCAGCAGGTGCGACCAGTAGGTCAAGCGTGCGAGCTGCGATATCGACCCGTATCAGATCCCCATCGCGCACGAAGGCGATTGGACCTGCGTCCACCGCTTCGGGTGCTATATGGCCGATACACAGTCCGGTTGTGCCGCCTGAGAATCGACCGTCTGTTAATAGTAGTACATCGGAGCCGAGCCCTGCGCCCTTGATGGCGGCCGTGATCGAGAGCATCTCGCGCATGCCAGGACCGCCCTTCGGGCCTTCATAACGGATGATGACCACGTCACCCTTGTAAATCTTGCCTTCGGTCAGGGCGTCCATCGCCGCGCGTTCCCGCTCGAATACCCGGGCGGGGCCTTCAAAGACGGCTGCGTCGAATCCGGCAGTCTTCACCACGGCGCCCTCTGGGGCGAAGGTGCCCTTGAGGATGGTGATGCCGCCGCTCTTGTGAATGGGGTTGTCGAGGGTGCGCAGCACCTCACCATCGAGGTCGGGCGGGTCGATCTCGGCGAGGTTCTCAGCGACGGTCTTGCCGGTCACTGTGAGGGCGTCGCCGTGGATCAGGCCGGCTTCGAGCAGGGCGCGCATGACGGTGGGAACGCCGCCCTGGCGGTCGACGTCGTTCATGACGTACTTGCCGAAGGGTTTGAGGTCGCCGATGTGCGGAACCTTGTCGCCGATGCGGTTGAAGTCGTCGAGGGTCAGCTCGACCTCTGCCTCACGGGCGATCGCGAGCAGGTGCAGCACAACGTTGGTCGAGCCGCCGAACGCCATCGCTACGGCGATCGCGTTCTCGAATGCTTTGCGGGTGAGAATGTCACGCGCGGTGATACCGAGACGCAGCAGGTTGACCGCGGCCTCGCCTGAGCGGTGTGCAAAGTAGTCACGACGGCGGTCAGCGGATGCCGGGCTCGCCGAGCCGGGCAGGCTCATTCCGAGGGCTTCCGCGACGCTGGCCATGGTGTTCGCGGTGTACATGCCACCGCAGGCACCCTCCCCGGGAGCGAACGCGCACTCGATGCGCTTGGCATCCGCTTCGCTCATGCGGCCGGCTTTGACCGCGCCGACGGCTTCGAACGAGTCGATGATGGTGATGTCTTTTTCGGTTCCGTCACTGAGCTTGACCCAGCCAGGGGCAATGGAACCGGCGTACAGAAAGACGCTCGCGAGATCGAGGCGGGCGGCGGCCATGAGCATGCCGGGCAGCGACTTGTCGCAGCCCGCCAGCAGCACCGAGCCGTCGAGGCGTTCAGCCTGCATGACGACCTCGACCGAGTCGGCGATGACCTCACGCGAAACGAGGGAGAAATGCATGCCCTCGTGGCCCATCGAAATGCCGTCGGAAACGGAGATGGTGCCGAACTGCAGCGGGTAACCGCCGCCGGAGTGCACGCCTTCCTTGGAGGCCTGGGCGAGGCGGTCCAGCGACAGATTGCACGGTGTGATCTCATTCCACGAGCTCGCAATACCGATCTGGGGCTTGTCCCAGTCGGCGTCGCCCATGCCGACAGCACGGAGCATGCCACGTGATGTGGTCGCCTCGATCCCATCGGTGACGTCGCGGCTACGGGGTTTTACATCGATCTCAGACATGCCCCGAGTCTAGAACCTCGGGGCGCCCTCTATTTTCAATGGGCCGGTCAGAGCGCAAGGCCCGCACGGAGTTCGGCGATGCGCACCAGAACCTGGGTGACTTCTTTGGGGCTGCGCACGCGGTAGCCGGCGAGGGTCGCGCCCTGGCCGATCTTGAGGCCGAGGTCGTCGTCGCGCAATGCTGCGAAAGCGTCTTCATCGGTCACATCGTCGCCGGCGTAAAACACCCGGTCGGCCCCGGTATAGTCGCGCAGCTTCTCCAGGGCATCGCCCTTGGTACTGGAGCGCACCGAAAATTCCAGCACGTTCTTACCTTCGCGAACGGTGAGTCCGGGCAGCTGGTCAGTGAGTTGTTCCCTCGCCTCGCGCTGGGCCGTTTGCCCGTCTTTTTGGGTCGCGAGTCGGGTGTGCAGGGCCAGACCGGCGGGCTTGCGCTCGATGGTGGTCCCGGCGATCGAACCGGAGATGCTCGTGAGCACCCGGGCGAGGGTGTCGAGCTGTTCGAGCTCGGAGGAGACCAGGTTCAGCTCAATCTCGGGGGTGTCCAGTTGAACCTCGATACCGTGCGAGCCAGTGAGCAACACCGAACTCTGCGGCTGGGCGACGTGTTGCAGGCTCACCAGAGCGCGCCCAGAGACAAGGGCTACGCGCACCCCGGGTAGGTCGAGCAGGGCTTGAACGGCTTCCCGGGTGCCGGTGATTGCGCGGGCGTCTTCGGGGTGGTCAACGTGCGGGGCTAGGGTCCCGTCGAAGTCGAGGGCGATGAGCACGTTCTCGGCACCGGCAAGGCTCTGCAGGGCCAGGTCGAGATCCTCGGAGATGCCGGCCGCCACGGCGGCGCCGCCGGTGAGGGCTCGCAGGAACGAGGCCGACCAAGCAGCAACATCGTTCTCCGCGACCTTGCGGCGCAGCGACCGCATACGTCTGGCACGTTCCCGCCGGGGCATCTCGACCGCGCGCACGATGGCGTCCTTGGTGCCGTCGATGTCGTGCGGATTGATCAGGATGGCCTGTTTGAGTTCATCGGCGGCGCCGGCGAACTCGCTCAGCACGAGCACCCCGTCGGCATCGAAGCGCACGGCGACGTATTCCTTGGCCACGAGGTTCATGCCGTCGCGCAGCGCGGTGACGAGCATGACGTCAGCGGCGAGATACATCGCGACCATTTCTTCACGCGGGTAGCTGTGGTGGTGATAGCTGATGGCGGTGTGGCTAATCGTGGAGAAGTCGCCGTTGAGTCGACCGACGGCGAGTTCGATCTCGTCGCGCAGGGCCATATAGGTACTCACCCGTTCGCGGGACGGACTCGCGACCTGCACCAGAGTGACGTCTTCGACACTCAGGCGTCCGTCGGCGAGCAGCTCCCCGAAGGCCTTGAGACGGTGGCCGATGCCCTTGGTGTAGTCGAGCCGGTCGACGCCTAGCATAAGCGTTTTCGGGTTGCCGAGGTCCTCCCGAATCTGCCGAGCGCGGGCCTGAATCTCGGGGCTCCTGGCCAGCTCTTCGAAGGCAGCCGCGTCGATCGAGATGGGAAAGTGTTTCGCGATGACGCGACGGGACTCTGCGCTGTTTTGACCGTTCTCGCCGGTCGGCACGTCGATGACGACGCCGCGGGTCGGATAGCCGTAGAGGCGACGCACCGCGCGCGAAAAGTTGCCGGCGTCCTCCAGTCGCTGAAAGCCGATGACGTCGGCGCCTAGCAGACCGTGCAGAATTTGCTTGCGCCAGGGCAGCTGCGCGTAGATGCCGTAGGACGGAAACGGAATGTGGTTGAAGAAGCCGATGACGAGGTCGGGTCGGGCGTCGCGCAGCAGGCGCGGCACGAGCTGTAGCTGGTAGTCATGCACCCACACTGTGGCGCCCGGGGCGGCCACGGCAGCGGCGGCCTCCGCGAATCGGCGGTTGACGGTGACGTAGGCGTCCCAGGTCTCGCGGTGAAAGCTCGGCGGTGCGATGACGTCGTGATAGAGCGGCCAGAGCGTGTCGTTGGAAAAACCCTCGTAGTAGTCCTCGACGTCCACTTCATTCAGCCGCACCGGAACGAGCGAGATCCCGTCGTTCTCAAAGGGCGCGAAATCGCGGTCGGCGACGCCGGGCCAGCCGACCCAAGCACCGTTTGACGCACGCATGAGCGGTTCGAGTGCGGTGACCAGCCCGCCGGGTGACGTGCGCCAGGTCACGGCACCGTCGTCGCCTTCCTCGTAGTCGACCGGCAGCCGGTTGGAGACGACGACGAGCGTGTAGGTACCGGGCGAAGTTTCATCGAGTGCTGCGTCACCCCGTGAATCGTCGCGAGCGGTCTGGTCGCGAGCGGTCTGGTCGCGAGCGGTCTGGTCGCGAGCGGTCTGGTCGCGAGCGGTCTGGTCGCGAGCGGTCTGGTCGCGAGCGGTCTGGTCACGGTCGAACCGCGTGGAGTCGGCTGAATAAGTAATGGATCATCCGTTCCGGGCACACCCGCGGTGCACGCCTGTGTCGCCGTCCCAAGGCTACCAGTAGCCCCCAGTCTCAACGGGGGCTACTGAAGCGGGGCTACTCGCTCGCTACGCCCGGGCTAGCCCCAGCCCGAACGAGCGAGCTCCGCGTGCTCGGGCCACACTCCAGAACGAGAGCAGCACGCTACCGATCGCGAACAGGAGCAGTACTGCGGCGGCGGCGGCAACATCCGCTCCCCCACTTTCACTGACGATCGCCTGCAGGCCGGTCACCGCCCAGGTCAGCGGAAGCAAGGGGCTCAAAGTTTGGAACGGGGCGGCGACGAGTTCGATCGGGTACAGCCCGCTCGCCGAGGCGAGTTGTAGGGCGAGCAGCACGAGCGAGATGATGATGCCGACCCGCCCGAACGCGACGCTCAGCCAGTGATGCACGGCCACAAACACGAAGGCCAGCAGCAGGGTGAAGCCGAGGGTGGCCGGCAGCAGCGTCCACGCCACATCGAGAGCGGTATGCAGCAGCACGGTGACCAGCACGGCTTGGCCGGCGACGATGGCGAAGGAACGGCCGAGGCCGCGACGCAGCAACCGGCCGGTGCTTGTGGTCGAAGCCAGGGCGGCTGCTGTGAGCGGTCTGAACAGCAGAAAGACAACGAGGGCGCCGATCCACAGGCCGACCGGCACGAAAATCATGCCGATGATCGGGCCGACCGAGTCGATCGCATGGTCGCGCGCGGTCGTGACACTGACCGGTTCGGAGACGACCGCGGCGGTGGTGACGGCATCGGTATCGGTGAAAACGGATGCCCCCGCCGCGCCGTCCGCCAGCCCGGTCGCGAGTTCGCCGGCCCCGGCTTCCAGTGCGTGCACCCCGGTCTGGGCCGACTGGGTGCCAGAAGCTAGGGTACCGAGCCCGGCGGAAATTCCCTGCACACCGGTCGCGAGATCGCTGGCGCCGCTCGACAGGGCCGGGCCGCCGGCAGCGAGCGTGCCCGCACCGGTCGCACTCGACGAGATGCCCTCAAGCACCGACCCGATTCCCGTACCGGCCGCGCCGATGCCCGAGCTCTGGGCGCCGAGCGCGGTCAGACCACCCTGAATTTGTGCGAGCGCGCCGGCGTAGGCTGCGACGTTCGGGTCGGCCTGCATCTGCGCGTTGAGGGCCGTGAACGCTGCCGCCGTTCCCTGCACTCCGGAGGCGTAGGCTGGGAGCCCGGTTTCGAGTGGAGCCAGCGCTATGGCGCCGGAGTTCAGCTGGGTCAGCCCCGCGCTCAACCCGGTGACGCCATCGCTATAGGAGGCGACGCCCGAGGCGTAACTCGTCGCTCCGCTGGCAGCGGATGCCGCGCCGGTAGCAGCCGTCGCGGTGCCCGCCGCAAGGGAATCGAGGCCGGTCGCGAGCCCGCTCACTCCGGTGGAGAGCGCGGCCGCGCCGTCGGCGGCATCCGTGAGTGATGAGCCCAGCAGGGCGAGATTGGTGTACAGGCCTTCGAGATACTGCGCGGTGATCGCCTGACCGAAGGCACCCGTCATGGCGGAGCCGACCGATTGGGCCAGCGACCCAGCGAGGTAGGAATGGGCATCATCGGTGCGAATATCGAGGTCTGCCTGCACCGGACTGCTGCCCGAGAGCGAGGTGATCGAGGCGGAGAAATCCCTGGGGATAGTCAGAATCGCGTAGGCGTCTCCGGCGGCGAGCGCCGCTTGCGCGTCGGCCGTGTTCGAGATGGTCCAGTCGAATCCGGCCGTGCTGTCAGCGCCGGCTTCGCTGGGGCTGGGCGCGGTCAGCTCGGTCACGAGCAACCGGCCGGCCAGCACCTGCTGTTCTGTGCCGTCCGGCAGTATGGTCGTGACGGATTCGTCGTTGTTCACCACGATCGCGGGGATGGTGTCGACCCGGTCATCGGCCGAGGCAAGAGCCGCGGTGAACAGGCCGGCCACGGCAAGCGGCACGGCGACCACGACGGTCATGAGAGCGGCGACGGTCAGCCGCCGCCGCCGCGGGCCGCGGCTGAACAGTTTGTCGAGTGCGGTGCTCATCGTTGCAGGGCCTTTCCATCGAGAGAATCCATCATCCGGTCGTCGTCAAACGGCGCGTCGAGATCGATCTGCTGCCACGGTCGATCGTGCGCCGATTCCGGGCCCTCGATGTCGAAGCGTGCAGCGCCGAGCACCAGGGTGGTTGTCGCCGGTGCCAGCACGGCCAGTACCGTCGCCAGGTCCCGGCCCAGGAGGGGCTCTGGGAGGCCTTCACCGAGGTCGACGAAGACCACGCCTGGGCGTTCAGTGAGCGCCGCCGCGACCAGCACGGTCGCCCGACCGTGGGCCGGCAGCGCCGAAATCGTAGTGGCGGCCGTCACTGGCAGTCCGGCGCCCAGGGCCCGGTTGATGCTGCTGATCCAGTCGGCTCGACGGCTGGCGACCGAGGCAGTCCGGTACCAGGGCAGGGTGAGCCTCAGCCGTTCGGCGAGCAGTTCTCCGACGGTGATCTCGGTGTCTCGATGCTCACCGATATCGGCAAGAGCAACCCGGCGCAGGGCCTGCTGCCGGTCGGATGGCAGCGGGTAGCCGAGCACCTGCAGACGTCCACTGACCGGATCGAGTCGTCCGGCGATGCTGGCCGCGACGACTCGGCGGTGGCCGGCCGTTCCGGTGAGCCGTACGAGCGAACCGGCCGGAATACTGAGGCTGAGCGGACCGATCGGCGCGGTCTCGAGGCCGAATACGACGTCGTCGGCCGTGATCGCATCGGTCTGCTCCGCCGCCCATGCGCTGTCGTGCAGGTGCTGGCGCAGTCCCTCCCCCTCAATATCGACGTTCGGCAGCAGCCGCCCGAGCCAGCGTGGCAGCCACCAGGCGGCGTTGCCGGCGAGCGCCATCGCGGCCGGAACGAGCGTCATACGCACCAGGAAAGCATCCAGCAAGACGCCGATGGCGAGCGCGAAGGCGATGCCCTTAATGGCGCCGGTGCCGTCGGGGACGAACGCGAAGAAGACGAAGAACATGATCAGGGCCGCGGCGGTGACGACCCGGCCGGCATGGGCGAAGCCGTGGATGATCGATTGCCGGGCGTTGCCGGTGCGCACGAATTCCTCGCGCATCCCCGAGACGAGGAACACCTCGTAGTCCATCGCGAGCCCGAACAAGACCGCCATGAGCAGAATCGGCAAAAAGCTGAGGATCGGGCCGGGGTTGTCCACGCCGAACAGGTCGGGAAACCAGCCCCACTGAAAGATCGCCACGGTAGCGCCGAGGGCGGCGAACACCGACAGCAAAAAGCCGAGTGCGGCCTTGATCGGCACGAAGACGGAGCGAAACACCATCATGAGCAGAATGATCGAGAGCCCCACCACGATGAGCGCGAATGGAATGAGCGCGTCGGTCAGCCGATTGGAGATGTCGATGCCGACGGCGGTCGCGCCGGTGACGGCGATCGGGGTGCCGAGGCTCGCGGTGATGCCGGGGCCGAGGTCTCGAATCATTTGCACGAGGTCTTTCGTGGCCGCTGCATCCGGTGCACTGTCGGGCATCACCTGAATGATGGCGGTGTCGACGGTGGGGTTCGGGGTGCCCGTGCCCACGTAGGCGACGTCGGGCAGGTCTCGAATCTGGGCGGCGATGGTGTCGAGGTCGCCGAAGATGTCGGTGGTCTGGGTGATGTCGACGACGACGATGAGCGGGCCGTTGTAGCCGGGGCCGAAGCCGTCGTTGATGAGCTGGTAGGCCTCACGCTGGGTGGAACCGACCGGTTCGGAGGCGCCGTCCGGCAGGTTGAGGTCGAGGCTGAGCGCGGGAATGGCGAGTGTTCCCAGCACGCCGACCACAACGATAACGGCGACGATCGGGGCTTTGAGTACCAGTGCGACCCAGCGCCGGCCCAGCGTGGGTCTTCCATCGTCGGGGGTGGTCGCCCGGCGGTGTGCCCGCCCGCCGACCTTGGGAATGAGCTTGTCCTTGACCAGGCCGAGCACGGCGGGCAGCAGTGTAACGGCCACGCCGATCGACACCAGCACGGCAAACGCCGCGCCGAGTCCCATCACGCTCAAGAAGGGGATGCCGACCACGAGCAGTCCGAGCAGGGCGATGATCACGGTTATGCCGGCGAAGACCACTGCACCGCCGGCGGTGGCGACGGCCGTCGCGGCCGATTCGTGCGGTTTCATGCCGGTGGCCAGCTGAGATCGATGCCGCGACAAAATGAACAGGGAGTAGTCGATGCCGACCGCGAGCCCGAGCATGAGCGCGAGCATGGGAGCTGTGCTTGAGACCGAGACGAAAGCGCTCACCGCCGTGATGCCGCCGATCGCGACGCCGACGCCGATCATGGCCATGAGTAGCGGCATCCCGGCGGCGAGCAGAGAACCGAAGGTGATGAGCAGCACGACGCCGGCAAAGAGCACACCAAGCACCTCGGTCACGGTGATGCCGAAAGTGTTGTCCTGAAAGACCTGGCCGCCGAACGCGACCTGCAGGCCGGCGTCCTCCCCGATCGACCGAGTGGCCACAAGGGCATCGAGGGTGTCGGTGGACACGTCGGTGGATTGTCCCCGGAGCGCCACCTGGCTGAAGGCGGTCTCGGAGTCGCTCGAAACGGCATCCGCCGCGAATTCGCTGAACGGAGTGATCACGGTGTCGATGCCGTCGATGGCGCCGATCTCTGTGGCCATGCTTTCGATGGCGGCCCGGTACGGCGCATCATCAACGGATGCCCCGCTCGGCACGTGATAGACCACCTGCACCTGCGCGCCGGCCGCCGCGGGGAACACCGCGGCGAGCGAATCGATGGCATCCTGCGACTCGGTGCCGGGGATCGCGTAGGACTCCTGCGTCTGGCCGTTGAGGGCCACGCCGCCGCCGAAGATCCCGGCGAGCAGCAGCACCCAGATGCCGATGACGAGCCAGGCCCGCCGGTAGGCGAAGTGTCCGAGGCGATAAAGGACGGTTGCCATGAAAACTACTTTCGGACGGCGCAGAAATTCAGGAGTGAGCGGGGCGCGGGTGTACGGAGACGGGGGCGAGCAGTTCGGTCATCACGGTGCGCAGCGCCGGACGCAGGTCGTCGTCGGGCAGAGTGGCCTCACCCAGAAAGGTCATGCCAGCCACGAGCGAGTAGGCGGCACCGCCGAGGGCGAAGCCGAACCGCAAGCGGTCTTCATTGCTCGCATCGTCGTGGCAGATGCTCGCGGCCAGACGAACGATGAGCAGTCCGGCCCGGTCGATGATGGCGATGCCGCGCAGCGACTGAGCCTGGTTGATGAAGGTGTGCAGTTCCAGCCGAAACTCGAGCAGAAAGTCGATGAAGTCGTCGACGAACCGCTCACGGGTGGCAATGGTCTCGGGCTCGGTAACGAAACGATCGAGAACGACCTCGAGCTGATCGATGGCCGGCGTGAGCACCTGCTCGAGCAGCGCCTCTTTGGAGGCGAAGTGGTAGAGCACGCTGGACTTGGAGAAGCCCGCGATGTCGGCAATATTCTGCAGCGAGGTCGCCGCGAATCCCACCGAGGCGAACTGGGTCAGCGCGATCGCGCGCAGGTCGGCGCCGGTTTGTGAGCGGATGCCGCCGGCCGGCGGTGTAACAGGGGACGCGGGAAAAATGGGCACGACCACAGGCTAGTTGACCGATCGGTCAGATCCTGTCCGATCGGTCAGTTCAAGGGTTTTTCTCAGCCTATCCGGATTCGCCCCGACCGGGGAGGCTCCGGGTAACCTTATGCCGGAGGTTCACATGCGAAAGTTCATATTCAGCAGTGCCATGATCGGCGTCATCGCCGGCGGGTGGAACACCGTGCAGGCCACCAGGCACGGACCGCGCGACTGGCGTCTGGTGATGTTGTGGCTTGGGTGGGCGCTGAGCGCCGCCGTGGCCATCGGCACGGTCATCGAAGACGCCAATAAACGCGAAATCGACAGCTGAGTTCGATTGCTGGTCGGCGCGCCGTCCGGCGAGTCGCGGTTTGGTGACCGAAACTGGAAGCAGTAGTTGATTGTCGGCTGCATCTGAAAGGGGCTCGTCATGTTTGGTCGTCGACGCCGACGTTTGGCCGCGAGCGCGGCGATGAGTGTAGCCGAAGCCCCGGTCCTGCGCGACGAGCAGATTTTTGAGTTGCTGCACGACAAACTTGCTGACCTCATCGGTGAAAACGGCGCCTGGACGCTCTCGCCCCGGAGCCCCGGCGACACCGACGTCATTTTTCACGGGCTCAAGGCCCGGCAGGTCGCGGTCGAACTGACCGAGACCATCCTCACCGAGCAGGCGACGCTGCGAGGCGAAAGCAGCGGCGAACCGACGGCGTTGTCCTGGACTCCGGCCGCGATTGTCGTCTGGAACGAACCCGTCCCGAACCCCACGCAGCCAGTCGACGCTGCCCCGATCCACACCAAGCTGATCAACACGGCTCCGATCGCGACCGTGGCCAGCGCGGACGACGACCTCGCCGCGGCATCCGCTGCCTGGATCGATAAGGCCTCGGCAACCCTCGCCTCTGCCCGCTTCGTAGCCTGAGCAGATCGTCAGCGCACTCTCACCCTCCTGCTGACAGGATGGCCTGATGGCACTCCCAATCGAGGACTACGCACTGATCAGCGACTGCCACTCGGCGGCACTGGTCGGACTCAACGGCAGCATCGACTGGCTCTGCCTGCCCCGCTACGACTCCGCCTCGATGTTCGGCGCGCTGCTCGGTGATGAAAACCATGGCCGTTGGCTGCTCGCGCCCGCCGATCCCGATGCCATCGCCACCCGCCGCTACGACGGCGATACCTTCGTGCTGTCCACTCTCTGGACCACCAGCACCGGCCAGGTCGAGGTGCTCGACTTCATGCCGCACGGTGACGGTCGGGCCGACCTGGTGCGCCGGGTGCGCGGCATTACCGGCACGGTGACGATGACGCAAGATCTGCGTATCCGTTTCGGCTATGCGACGACGATTCCGTGGGTGCGCCAGCTGAAGGGAGAATCGGTGCACGGGCTGGTCGCGATCGCCGGACCCGACGCCATCGTCGTGCGCGGCCCGGCCCTGCGCGCCTCCGACCACCGGCACGAGTCGCACTTCGATGTCCCCGCCGGCGAAATCGTCGATGCCCAAATGACCTGGTATCGCTCGCACCGGGAGATTCCACCAGCCATTGATATCGATGAGGCCTACCGCTCGACCCTCTCCTGGTGGCAGAGCTGGGCATCTCGTTGCAGCCACGACGGGCCTCTGCACGCCCAGGTGGTGCGTTCGATGCTCGTGCTGCGCGCCCTGACGCACGAACGAACCGGCGGCATAGTGGCTGCAGCGACCACGTCGCTGCCGGAGCAGTTCGGCGGTACCCGCAACTGGGACTACCGCTACGTCTGGCTGCGCGATGCCTCGCTCACCCTCGAGGTGCTGCTCAGCCACGGCTACGAGATGGAGGCCGACGCTTGGCGGGCCTGGCTGCTGCGCGCCATCGCCGGCGACCCGGGCGACGTGCAAATCATGTACGGGCTCTCCGGCGAGCGCTATCTGCCCGAACGTGAGCTGACCAGCTTGCCCGGCTACAACGGCGCCGCACCGGTTCGGGTCGGCAATGGCGCGGTCGATCAGTTTCAGTCCGACGTGATCGGCGAAGTCATGGTGGCGCTGCACGCCGCCCGCGCCGCCGGGGTGCACGAAACCGAGTTCTCCTGGCCCCTGCAACGCGCTCTCATGAGCTTTCTCGAGAAGAACTGGCACCGGGCCGATCAGGGCATCTGGGAGGTGCGCGGTGCGGCTCGCGAATTCACCCACTCCCGCGTCATGGTCTGGGCCGCCTTCGACCGCGCCGTGCGCGGCATCGAGGAGTGCGGCCTCGACGGCCCCCTCGAACGCTGGAAGGCCCTGCGCGCCGAGGTGCGCGCCGACATCGAAACCCACGGTTTCAACGAAAACCTCGGCAGCTACGTGCAGTACTACGGCAGCACCGAAGTGGATGCCTCCCTCCTCGTCCTCCCGCAGGTCGGCTTCTGCGCATCCACCGATCCACGCATGCTCGGCACCGTGGCCGCGATCGAGGCGAACCTCATGCACGATGGCCTGCTCCTGCGCTACCGCACGGCTGCCAGGGTGGACGGGTTGCCGCCGGGCGAGCATCCATTTCTGGCCTGCTCGTTCTGGCTGGTCGAGCAGTACGCCAGCTCTGGTCGCATCGATGACGCCAACACACTGATGAACCGCCTGCTCGGCTTCGTCAACGATGTCGGCCTGCTCTCTGAGGAGTACGACGTGGCCAACGGGCACCAAGCCGGCAATACCCCGCAGGCACTCTCCCACCTGGCCCTGGTGCGAGCAGCAGATGCGATCGTCGCCAGCCTGGCCTCTCCCACCCGCGTATTGGCGAGCTAGCCCTAGAAAAATACGACCTCTACAGTTCGCGTCATTTTGTTGTAGGTATTCTTCAGCGGAGGGTGCCTACCGAAATCTAAATTGAAAACATGACCGATACCATTCACTCAAGCGCACCGACCCGGCGCACTTTGCCCGCCCGTGATCTCGCCCAGATCGCTATTTTCGCCGCCCTCATCGCTGCGCTCGGCCTTCCGGGGCCGCTCAATATCGGTCCGGTACCGATCACCCTGCAGACCCTGGGCGTGATGCTGGCCGGGGCCGTTCTCGGCCCGCGCAAGGGAACCCTCGCCGTGCTCTTGTTCCTGGTGCTGACCGCGGTCGGCCTCCCCCTGTTGGCCGGTGCCCGCGGCGGAATCGGCGTGTTCACCGTGAGCCCGGCGGCCGGCTACCTGTACGGCTGGCTGCTCGGTGCATTCGTGACCGGCTATCTCACCGCCCGCTTGCTGCCGAAGTACCCGTTCTGGCCGGCTCTCGGCGCCACCATTCTCGGCGGCATCGTCGCCGTTTATCTCCTGGGCATTCCGGTCATGGCGCTCAACCTCGGCCTGCCGCTGTGGACTACGATCGGCCTCAACGTCGCGTTTATCCCCGGCGACCTGATCAAAGTCATCGTAACTGTGCTCGCCGCCAGCCAGGTACACCGCGCCTATCCCGCCTTGATCGCGCTTCCGAAGGGCCGGCGCGCACACCTGTGAGCAGCATCCGCTTCGAGCAGGTCTCGCAGTCTTTCGGTGACCGCTCAGTGCTGCGCGACGTGAACCTGACCCTGGACGAACATCGGATCGGTATCGTCGGCGCAAACGGCTCGGGCAAATCCACCCTCGTGCGCATGATCAACGGACTCGTGACGCCGACCAGCGGCACGGTCACGGTCGACGGGCAGAACGTGGCGCGGCATGCCCGCGAGGTGCGCCGCAAAGTCGGCTTCATCTTCACCAACCCCGACAGCCAGATCGTGATGCCCACCGTGCAGGAAGACGTCGCGTTCACCCTGCGCCGACGCGGCCTGAACGCCGAGCAGATCGCCGAGCGCACCGCGGCCGCCCTAAAACAGTTCGGGCTGAGCGAGCACGCCGAACAGGCGGCGCACCGGCTTTCCGGCGGGCAGAAACAGCTGCTCGCCCTCGCGGCGGTGTTCGTGGCTCAACCGGCGACGATCGTCGCCGACGAACCGACCACTCTGCTCGACGCCCGCAACGCCCGGCGCATCAGCGAACAGTGGCAGGCGCTCCCCCAACAACTCATCGTGGTCACCCACCACCTGCACCTGGTCGAAGAGTTCGACCGAGTCATCGTGATCGAGGAGGGCGAGGTCGTCGCCGACGGCATGCCGGCGCATTCTCTGGCGGCGTACCGCGCGCTGCTGGCGTGATCGGCCACGCATGATCGGCCTCTATAGCCCTGGCACCTCCTTCGTGCACCGGGCGCCGACGCTGCTCAAGCTGTTTCTGCTCTCGCTCTGCGTGCTCGTGATCGGCATCTCGCCCGACCCCCGACTGATCGGCGGCGCTTTCCTCGCCGTCGTCGTGCTGTTCGTGGTTGCGCGGGTCCCAGTGCAGGCGGCCGTCGCCCAGATCGCCCCGATTTTGCTGGTTTTGCTGGTCGCCGTTCCGATCCAGGGGCTGCTCTCCGGCTGGACCGTCGCCGCCCTCACGGCAAGCCGGCTGCTCGTGGCCGTGGCCCTCGCCGCCCTGTTCACAATGACCACGACGGTCACCGCGGTGCTCGAAGCGTTCCAGATCCTGCTGCGACCGTTTCACCGATTCATCGACGCCGACCGGGTGGGGCTGCTCGTCGCCCTGACCATCCGCTGCATCCCGTTGGTCTCCGACATCGTGCGAGAGGTGTTCGAAGCCCGCACGGCACGTGGCACGCGCGGTTCGCTGCAATCCATCGCGGTTCCGGTGGTCGTGCGTTCCCTCTACGCAGCAGATGCCCTCGGTGAGGCTCTGATCGCGCGCGGTCTCGACGACTGATCCATCCGGGCGCGTGCCATTCAGCCCTCTCAAAGGCGAACCGTGGCAGAGTAGGCACTTGGCCGTTCGTGCCACCCGATCAGTTGCCTGCCAGCTTGCAACGTTCTCGAAAGAGGCCCCGTGTCGAAAATCCCCACCCTGCTCACTATTGTGGGCCTGACGCTCGCGCTCACCGCCTGCGGAAGCAGCGATTCCCCCGATGCAACGGATGCCGCCGCCGCCAGTTCACCCGCTGCCGAGTGCACCGCGTCGGGTTCGCTGTCGGACAGCGTCAAGGTGACGGGTGACTTCGGCGCTCCGCTCGAGATCTCGATCGACGCACCGCTCGAACCGACGACGAGCCAGCGCACCGTCGCGATCGAGGGCGAAGGCACCGACACCGCGAAAGAGGGTTCGATCGTGGAGATGGCGATCACCGTTTACAACGCCAAGACCGATGAGTTGGTGCAGCCGACGACGTATTCCACCGACGGCGCCAGCCTCGTGATTGGAATAAACGACACGAGCACTTTGCTACCGGGCATCGTGCGCGCGGCGAATTGCGCCGTCGAGGGCGACCGTATCGTCACCGTGAGTCCGGCAGCGGATGCCTTCACCGACCAGGGCACCACTGGCGTCGCTGCCGGCGAGCCGGTCATCTTCGTGATGGACGTCATCACCGTGATCGAGAATGTACCGACGCAGGCCTCCGGCGCCGACCAGCCCGCTGAAGGCGGCTTCCCCACCGTGGCCCTCGCCGATGATGGCGCACCGACCATCACCATCCCCGCCACCGACGCTCCCACCGACCTGAAGATCTCGACCCTGAAGAAGGGTAACGGAGGCGTGGTGACCGATGGCGCGAGCGTGGCCGTCGCCTACACCGGTGCCCTCTGGGCCACCGGCGAAACCTTCGATTCATCCTGGGGCCGGGCCGACTACAGTCTCTTCCCGACCAACGGCGTGATCGCGGGCTTCACCGAAGCCCTAGTCGGTCAGACCGTCGGTTCCCAGGTCCTGGCCGTCATTCCGCCGGAATTTGGTTATGGCGAGGAGGGCACCCAGGGAATTTCCGGCACCGATACCCTGGTGTTCGTCATTGATATCCTCGCGGTCGCTGGTGGACCGGAGGCCTAAACCCGCACGTTTCACCGGGCGCCGCCCGTCGACCGTCCGGTCGGCGGGCGGCGCTTTTTCCGGTGCCCGAAAGCGCTGTTCCTGAGTGTCTGCCCAGCCTCAAACGTAAACTTCGTGAGAGTGTGGAAGTAGTAACACATCTGTCCGGCACCCCGCCGGACCTAGACTCCAGCATCGAAAGAGGCTATTCACCTGACATCCACGCTCACTTCCGCCACTACCGAATTTCACGTCGACGCTCCGGCTGTTGCCCTCGTTGCAACGGCTGCCAAGCCGACGACCATCGCCGAGTACGTGGCCGTGCCGGCCGAGCCGCTCGCGACCGTCGTCGGTTTACTTCGCAACAAGTTCGACCTGGCCCTGCCGGAGACCTCGACGGAACTGTGGCACGGACATCCGGTCTGGCTCGACGATGGCATTCCGGTCGCCGGATTCAAGGTGTACCCCGCCTTCGTCACCGTGTTGTTTTGGCGCGGACAGGCCATCACCGATGACTCAGGCAAGCTCAACGCGAGCGGGTCGGCCGAGATGAGTGAGTACAAGCTGAAGAGCGTCGACGATTTCGACAGCGATCTGTTCGACGGCTGGCTGCAGCAGGTGCGCGAGCTCGAAGCCGCGTAGCACCCAGAGAGGTGAGACTCGCTCAGTCAACCGCGTCGACGGCGAAGAGTGCGGCCTGCTCCGGGGCAAGAAGCGGCGCGGGCAGCCCGACGAGAGTGAGCACCGCTCCGGCTAGCGTCACGGAACCACGACCACTCGCAGCATCGGCGGGGGTGGTCGGAGTTTCGGCCGAGCCCGACAACGTGGCGTACCACGCTGGCGGTGTGTCCTGGATTGTGCGCGGAGAGCCGCCGAGTAGCAGGGGCGCCACTCGATAACGCCGCTCGGGCGCGAGCCCGGGAAATCGCATCCGCTCCGGAACGGCATCACGCGGGGCTGCGAGGGCCACCTGGGCGAAGAGGGCCGAATTCTGGTCACGAGAGACGACGCCGTGCAGCACAAGGGCGGGGTCGCTCGGGTCGGCCCGCACGACAACACCGAAGT
This sequence comes from Cryobacterium sp. Y62, assembly GCF_002929785.1. Lineage (NCBI taxonomy): Bacteria > Bacillati > Actinomycetota > Actinomycetes > Micrococcales > Microbacteriaceae > Cryobacterium > Cryobacterium sp. Y62. The sequence goes on from NZ_PJJK01000116.1 coordinate 67,322, forward strand.
GCAGCAGGGGGCGCAGCCGTTTGTAGTGCGTGATCCACTCGGTAATCTGCCCGAGCTCCTCGGCACTCGCACTGATGAGATTCCACTCAATGCCGGCCGCACCGAACAGGGCGGTCGCCAGCCGAAAACTGAGCTCAGAGGTGCGTCCGGTGGTGTGCGCCGTGGCCGCACCGAGATGCCCGCCGAGGTATTCCGGCGGTATGAGCACGCCCGTGTATCGCTGGATCTCCTGTCGCTCGAGCGGGTCGTTGGTATCGCTGGTCCAGACCCGGTCGACGCGTTCAAGAATGCCCAAGTCGATCCGGGCTCCCCCCGACGCGCAGGACTCGATCTCGACGCCCGGGTGCGCCGCGCGTACCGCATCGATCAGCCGGTACAGCGCTGCCGTCTGCCGGTGCGTGGAGCCAGCCAGCAGGTCGCGATTGTGGTCCCACTTCAGATAGGCGATCGGGTACTCCGTGAGCAAGGCGGTCAGCCGGGCAAAGACCCACGCGAAGGCATCCGGATGGCCGAGGTCAAGCACGCGCTGGAACCGCCAGGTCAGTGCCGGTGTTTCGGTGGCCGAGGGTTCCGGGACGCCGCCGAGCACCCAATCCGGGTGCGCACGGGCCATCTCCGAGTCAAGACTCACCATCTCTGGTTCGACCCAGAGACCGAAGTCCAGGCCTGCAGCGTGCACGTGTTCGATCAGAGGATGCAGGCCACTGGGCCAGGTCACGGGATCGACGAACCAGTCGCCGAGGGCACGGCGATCATCCCGACGGCCGGTGAACCAGCCGTCATCGAGGACGAAGCGTTCCACGCCGGCGTGCGCCCCGGCATCCGCAAGTCGAGCCAAGGTAGGCAGGTCATGCTCGAAGTAGACGGCCTCCCACGTGTTCAGCACGACCGGGCGCGGCGTCCTAATAGTCGACCACGACCGGATCCACGGATGCAGCCGCGACGACAGACCGTCGAGCCCGGCATCAGAGTACACGGCTACTGTCCACGGGGTGCTGTAGCTCTCACCGGCGGCCACACCCAGCTCGCCGGGAGCCAGCAGTTCACCGCTTCCGAGCACCGAAAAACCCAGGGCGCTGTTCTCAGCCCAGGCGCGCTTGTCACCGCTCCAGGCGAGGTGCGTGCACCACACTTCACCGGAACGAAAACCGAATCCGGGTGTTCCGGCCACCATGAGATAGGAGTCGTCGTGCCCGGGGCGGCCGTGTCGGGACTCACGGCTCCACACGCCGTGGCCGAGCGTGCTGCGCTGTGGCCGGCGCTCGTGAGTCCACAGCCCAGTGAAGTCAAGTAGTTCTCGTGCCCGACCGGGGACTGGCAGGATGACGTCAAGCGAACCGAGTTCGAATGCTGCGGCGCCGGCGGCGGTGGTATTCCTATTGCGCACTGTGTGACGTAGCCGAAGCACCCCTTGAACAGACAGTTCAAGCTCTGTGCGCACGGATAGCTGGGCGGCGGCATCCTCCAGCAGGAGCGTAAGGGTCTGGGTTCCTGGCAATGCAAAGCGCCCCATGGGGCGCTCGCCCGACCGAACGTTTACCAGGCGCAAATCAATGGCCAAGCTGCCCCGGCCGGGCCGGAAACCGCTAATTCCCGGGCGTCCACTCCACCCCTGCGCGAGGGTAGGCAACAGGGTGAGCCGCAGGGGCACGTCAATCGAGCTTGGCGCGATCGCCGGCACGGATGTGTCGGCCAACGTGGTCAGCATGGCGCCGTTCAAATCGCCCAGGTCGGCACCCCAATGCACGATGACAGGAACTCCCGTGCCGCGGGCGTCCAGCACCAGGCTGGTGCCCGCGGCACGGAGGTAGGGAATCGACATAAAAGAACTGACGCTACTTGTTGACCGGGATCGACTGTGCTTGGAGAGCGTCGATCGTGCTCTGCTGGGCACTCGTGAGAGCATCCGCCAGCGTGCCGTTGCCGGTTACAGCACCCTTGAAGCCGTCGGAGGTATCGTTGTATACCTGCGTCATGGTCGGACCCCAGATGAAATCGGGCGATACCTGAGCAGACGCCTCGGCGAACACATCATAGATGGCTTGGCCACCGTAGAATTCGACGCCGTCCTTCAGCGCCGACAGTTCCAGGCCGCTTTTGGCGGCCGGGTAGAGGTTGGCCGACTCGTTCAGCATCGTCAGAGCCTCGTCAGAGGTGTTCAGCCACAGCGCGAACTGGGCGGCCTCGAAAGGGTGTGCGGAGCCCTTGAATACCGCGGTGGACGAGCCACCCCAGTTGCCGGCGGCATTGTCGCCATCAGCCCACTGCGGGGAGAGTGCGACGGACCAATTGCCGGCGGTGTCTGGAGCACCGCTGGCGATGGAGTTCGCACCCCAGGCCGCGGAGTTCCAGGTCCAGTTGGATCCGGTATTGTAGGCGTTATTCCACTCATCGGTCCACGGCGGGTTAGTTGAAACGAGATCGCGGTCGATCAGGTCCTGCCAGTAGTCGGCAACCTTGATGGACTCCGGGCTGGTCAGGTCGATAGTCCAGTTATCGCCATCATTCTCGAACCAGGTACCGCCGGCCTGCCAGACGAATCCGGCAAACTGGTTGATGTCGCTCTGCGAGAAGTTGGTGATGTACCCGCCGGTAGCGCGCACAGCTTCCGCTGCAACCGCGAACTCTTCCCAAGTGGTGGGGATCTCGATGTTGTTGGCCGCGAAGAGGTCGGCGCGGTAGAACATGGCCATGGGGCCGGCATCCTGCGGCACCGCGTAGACGGCGTCTTCTTCACCGAAGTTGACCTGACCCCAGGTCCAATCCACGAAGTCGTCCTGAGCGTCGAGTATACCGTCGCAGGAAGCGAGGTTGGTCAGGCCGTCCTGCACACGAAAGTTGGGAAGGGCGTCATATTCGATCTGGCCAAGATCGGGCGCGTTGCCGGCCTTGAGCTGGTTGAAGAAGTTCTGATAGGTGCCACCATTTCCGTTCGGGCCGGTCTGCACCTTCACCTGAACGTCGGGGTTGTCCTCGTTCCAGATCTTGACGACTTCCTCGATCCCAGGAATCCAGGTCGTAAAGGTTAGATCAACCTTGCCGTCCGAGGGTACGCAGGCTGCGGCGTCGCCACCGTTTTGCGTGGTCGAGCCGGACGCGCAGCCGGCCAGGGCGACCGTGGCTGCGGTGAGCAAAGCGACGGTGGTTGCTCTCTTCTTGATACGCATTGTCCTTCTTTTCTTTGGGAGGGGGGGAAACGGGCCGACTGGGATTTCCAGCCGAGGTGGTGCGATTTGGGGGCGGTTATTTCACTGAACCGGCGCTGAGGCCGTTGCGCCAGAAGCGCTGGAGCAGCAGGAAGATGATGATCAGCGGGATGATCGACAGCAGCGCGCCGATCAGCACGTAGTCGCGCAGCATAGGGATCTGGTTGACCTGCGAGTTCCAGGCGTAGAGGCCGAGCGTAACCGGGAACAGGGTTTCGTCGCGCAGCATGATCAGCGGCAGGAAGAAATTGTTCCAAATGGCGACGAACTGGAAAAGGAAGACCGTGACCAGGGCGGGCACCATCATCCGCACCGAGACAGTGAAGAAGGTGCGTAATTCGCCGGCGCCGTCGAGGCGGGCAGCCTCGAGCAGTTCGTCGGGCACGCTGGCCGAGGCGTAGATGCGGGCGAGGTAGACCCCGAACGGGCTGACCAGGCTCGGTAGGAACACCGACCAGAACGTGTTCGTCAGGCTGATCTGGCTGAAGATCAGGAACAGGGGCAGCGCCAGGGCAGTCGCGGGTACGAGCACCCCGCCGAGCACGACGTTGAAGATCAGTTCGCGGCCCGGAAAGTTGTATTTGGCCAGCGCATAGCCGCACATCCCAGCGATGAGCGTGCCCACGAGGGCACCGCCACCGGCGTAAAGCGCGCTGTTGAGCATCCACTTGAGGTAGACCCCGTCGCGGTAGGCCACCAGGTTTGCCATGTTCTCGAACAGGGAAAAATCAGCGAACCAGAGCGGGTTCGTGCTATTGAATTGGGAGCGGTTCTTCGAGGCCGCGACCAACAGCCACCAGATCGGCACCAGGAAGTAGAGCGTGAACACGCCCATGACAATCATGGCGCTGACGCGGGCGAACGGGCTCTCTCGCTGAGCGCGAGGTGCCTTCGCCTCAGCGAAACGGATGCCGCGAGCCAGCTTGGTAGGGGTCAGTGTGCTCATTTTCCTTCCTTCCGCTGCGTGAACTTCAGGAATGTGAAGGAGAGGATGAACGTGGCCAGGGCCAGCACCACGGAGAACGCGGCGGCCAGGTTGAAGTTCGGGATCGATGAGGTGGAGTACACCGTCAGGTTGGGGGTGAACGTGCTGGTCACGGCCGAGCTGAAACTGCGGAACACCTGCGGTTCGGCCAGCAGCTGCAGGGTGCCGATGATCGAGAAGATCGCGGTCAGGACGATCGCCGGCATGATCAGCGGGATCTTGACCGACCACGCGATGCGCAGCTGCCCGGCCCCGTCGAGGCGGGCGGCCTCGTAGAGCTCGGCCGGGATCGCCAACAGCGCCGAGTAGATGATGAGCATGTTGTACCCCACGAACACCCAGGTGACGACGTTGGCGATCGCCCAGAGCACGAGGTCCGCCGAGAGGAAGTTGATATTCTCGGTGACGGCACTGAATGGTGACAGGTTGGGTGAGTAGAGGTAGCCCCACATGATCGCGGCGATGACGCCGGGCACCGCGTAGGGAACAAAGAACGCCAGCCGAAAGAACTTCTTTCCGCGCACAAGCGGCGAGTCCAGCAGCAGGGCGAATAGCAGCGCGAGGCCGAGCATGATCGGCACTTGCACGAGGCCGAAGGCGAGCACCCGGCCGATCGATTGCCAAAAGGGCCCGTTCTGGAAGACCAGGACGTACTGGGTGAGTCCGCCGAAGACCTGAGTCGCTTGACCGAAAGTGCCCTCGCGCTCGATCACGAGCAGCGATTGGTAGATCGCATAGCCGATCGGCACGAGATAGAACAGGGCGAACAGCGCACCGAACGGGAGTACGAACGCGAGGATCGCTCCCTTATGCTGCACGCGGGACTTTGCTCCGGACGGCTTAGCGGCGCTGGGCCTCTTCCGGGCGGCGGTGCCCGGGGCATCCGCTATAGGAACGGTAGGTGCGCTCATGATGCGGGGTCCTCTCTAATCACGCGGACGGCGCCGGCCGGAACGCGCACGATTCGAGCGATCGGCTCTCCGACGACAAGTTCATGGCCAGAAACCGGAAGCTCAACGTCGTCGTGGCCGTGGTTGATGATGAACAGGTAGCTGCGGGTGGAGTTCACTCGGCGAACGACCTCGATGGTTCCCGCGCTCTCCGGGCCAACCGCGGTAACGCGTGCTTCCTCAGCAATCGTGCGCATGAGGTTCCTCAATGCTCCGGCCTCCAGTACGGTCGCAACGTACCAGGCGGTGCCGCTTCCGTGACCGTTGCGAGTGATGGCGGGGATTCCGGGTAGTGGCCCGTCAAGGTAGTTCGCCACCACCTCGGCGGTGTCCACCCGCAGGCGTTCGCTCCATAGGCTCGCGGCGTCGCCAGAGTCGAGGGTGAGAACGTGTCCGGGCAGCAGCGGGAAAAATTCTTCCACAGTGATGCCGAGGATCTCACGGAACGCGCCGGGGTAGCCACCGGTGCGCACCCGGTCGTCTTCGTCGACGATGCCGCTGAAAAAAGTGATCAGGGCGTGGCCACCGGCCTTGACATAGGAATCCAGGTTCCGGGCCTGCTCGTCAGAGACCAGATAGAGGCACGGTGCGACGACGAGGCGGTAGGCGGAGAGGTCAGCGTCGGGCGAGACGATGTCCACCGTGACGCCTAGTTGGTGCAGGGCTGTGTAAGCGGCGTGCACCTGGTCGAGATAGCGCACCGCATGGGAGGGACGGGACTCTCCGTCGCCGGCCCACCAGGCCTCCCAGCTGAAGATGATCGCGGCATCCGCGACGACCCGGCTGCCGGCGACCTCGGCGAGGCGATCAAGGGTCGCGCCCAGGGCCACGACCTCGCGCCAGAGCACCGTGTCGGTGCCAGCGTGTGGTACCAGGGCGGAGTGGAACTTCTCTGACCCCTGCAGGGATGCGCGCCACTGAAAAAAGCAGATGCCATCGGCACCGCGGGCGACGTGGGCGAGGGAATTGCGAGTCATCTCACCGGGCACCTTGGCCAGGTTATGCGTCTGCCAGTTAACGGCACCGGTGGACTGTTCCATTAGCAGCCAAGGCTCCCCCTGGGCGAGCCCACGGGTGAGGTCGGCGGCGAAGGCGAGTTCGATGGCTGGGTCGGCAAGGCGATGATCGAGGTAGTGGTCGTTGGCGACGATGTCCATGTCGCCGGCCCAAGACCAGTAGTCGAGGTTGCGGATGTGCGCGGTGACCATGAAATTAGTGGTCACGGCCACGTTCGAGTGGCGGCGCAGCACCGCGGCTTCGCGGCGGTAGTAGTCGAGCAGTTCGGCCGAGCTGAACCGGTGAAAGTCAAGCACCTGGCCGGGGTTCCGGCTGGACAGCGTGAGCCGCGGAGTGAGGATCTCGGCCCACTGGCCGTAGCGCTGGCTCCAGAACGAAGTACCCCAGGCAACGTTGAGGGCGTCAATCGTGCCGTAGCGCGCCTGCAGCCAGAGGCGAAACGCAGCCGCGGTGTCATCGCAGTAGCAAAGCGCGTTATGGCAGCCTAGTTCGTTGGACACGTGCCAGAGGGCGATGGCCGGGTGGTGGCCATACCGCTCCGCGACCTTTTCCACCAGGGCGAGCGCGTGCTGACGGAACACGGCCGAACTCGGGCACCAGGCCTGCCGCCCACCAGGGAATCGTGTCGTGCCGTCATCACTCACAGGGAGGATCTCAGGGTGCAGCGTGGTCAACCACGGCGGCGGGGACGATGTACCAGTGCCGAGGTTGACCCGAATGCCGTTAGCGTGCAGGAGCTCGATGATTGTGTCGAGGGTAGCGAAGTCGTATTCGCCCGCCCGCGGTTCGAGGTGGGACCAGCCGAAGATATTAATGGCAACGAGGTCGACGCCGGCCTCGCGCATCAGGCGAACGTCGTCGGTCCAGGTCTCTGGACCCCATTGCTCGGGGTTGTAGTCGCAGCCGTAGGCGATGCCCTCGTGCACGAACGGGGTGGCCGTCTCGTTCGAAGTAGCTGCTCGCGAGTTCATGCGCTCCCTGACTGTGGTGTGCACGCCGTGTTGACGACACACTGTTGACAACTCTGTGAACGTGCACAGAATTGGACGTGAGACCTCACCGTTGGGTTTTCTGTGAACGTACACAGACTAGGTAGATGCCGGCGATGCTGTCAAGCGCGGAGTTCGCTCGGGAACGTTATGGTTATCAAATGGTGACAATCCCGTCTCGACACAAACGCGCGACGATTCACGATGTCGCCGTGGAGGCCGGCGTGTCCCGCGGCACGGTCAGTCGGGTCGTGAACGACGAACCCTACGTCTCGGCGTCAGCCAGGACCGCCATCGAAGCAGCCATCGAGAAGGTTGGTTATGTACCGAACAACGCAGCACGCAGCTTGGTCATGCAGCGCTCAGAAGCAGTCGGCTTCATCGTGCACGAGCCACACTCGCTATTTCTGGATGACCCGAACATCGGCGGCATCCTGCTCGGGGCCAATACCGTGCTCTCCCACTCGGACTACCAGATGGTCAGCCTCGTCATCGACTCCCAGCGCGACACCGACCGCGTCGCCCGCTACCTCAGCGGCGGTTTCGTCGACGGCGTCATCATCGTTTCCGCCCGCCGGGAAGACCCAATAACCCAAGTCATCGAGAAGCTGCGCCTTCCGGCCGCTTTCGTTGGACATCCGCCAGAGCAGAGCCCTCTGCCATTCGTAGGAATCGATAACCGGGCTTCAGCGCGCGCGATCACGAAACGCCTGATGCAGACCGGACGCAAGCGCATCGGCATGGTCGCCGCTGCACTCGATCGCGATTCCGGTGCCGACCGACTCGCTGGCTTCACGGATGCCCTTGGCGACCGCTTCGACCCGGCTCTCGTCGCTCGAGTACCGCTCTACACCTTCACCGACGGGGTCAGAGGTATGTGCGCGCTGCTTGAACACGATCCACTGATTGACGGCGTGTTCGCAGCATCTGACGCTGTGGCGGCCGGAGCCCTTGAAGCACTCCGCCATGCCGGGCGCAGCGTGCCCGGTGACGTCGGCATCGTCGGATTTGACGACAGTTCCTGGGCGCTACGCACCCAGCCACACCTGTCGACCGTGCACCAGCCCGCCTTTGGCCTGGGTGAGCGCGCAGCCGAGTGCGTGCTCGGCCAGCTGCGCGGCGAGGAGCAACCCGCCGACGGCATCCTTCTCGAGACACCTATCATCTGGCGCGACTCCGCTTGAGCGAAGAACTCCAAGGATTCCGCACCCGGCATGGCATACACCACCTCTGGTGTACCGATAGTCGCCAATGAACTCGATGAAAACCTGGGGGCTGAACACGGCGACGATAAAACACAATCATGCATCTGTCGCCAACTTCTCTTCTATTCCGCCGCGACCGTAAACAGAACGGCCCGCGTCCGAGGACGCGAGCCGTTCTTCGTGCAGAATCCGTGACTAGCTGGTGAGGCCGTCCACGTACTCCTGGTTGTCTTCGATCCACTGGGCGACGATCGGGGCATAGTCCGAGCCCTCGTAGTCGACGAACATGACCTCTTCGAGGGTGTAAAGAGTCTCGAGGTCCATCTCGAAGCTTTCGATCCAGCCGCTGGCTTCAGGGAACTTTTCCGAGAAGTCGGCGCTGCCGAAGGCGTGCAGGCTCTCGACGGACTCAAGGGTGCCTTCGGGGTCTTCGAGGTTCTTGATCGGGAACGAGCCGTAAGCCCAGTGCGGCTCCCAGAGGGTCACGACGACGTTCTCGCCGGCATCCGTGGCTGCTTTGAGCTCGGTCAGCATGGCTGCCGTCGACGATGTGGTGAATTCCATGCCCTCGAGGCCGTAGGTGGGAATGACGCGATCTTCGGTCGCGGCGGTCAGACCGGCACCGGCTTCGATACCCACGATCTGGTTACCGAACAGGTCAGCGTTCTCGGCCAGCTCGGCGAGCGAATCAATCGGGGCGTTCGCGTTCACCGCGATGGTGAGCTTGGACTCGTTGTTCCAGGCGCCGAGGTCGGTGATCTCGTCGCCGTAGGTCTCGAGGTACTCGCCGTGGGTGTCGGGCAGCCAGATGTCCATGGTGAGGTCGTAGTCGCCAGTGGAGAGGCCCTCGTAAACGGGAGCGACGTCGGCGTACTCGAGTTCGACGTTGTAACCCTTCTCGTCGAGAATGGCTTTCCAAAGCTCGGAGACAGCGACGCCTTCATCCCAGCCGTTGAACACGGCGAGGGTGACGTTTTTCTGGTCGTCGTTGCCGTTTCCGACCGTCGCGACCTCGGTTTCGGCAGCACAGCCCGCTAGGGCGAGGAGCGAAACTGCTCCAAGGGCAATAAGGGGTGTTGAACGAATCTTCATGCGTCTTCCTTTCGTGCCACCCGCTGCGGGTGACTGGGGATTGACTCGTGGTGCGTGCGCCGGCTCCAGCGGAGCCTGCGCACATGGAACGGATGCGGGGGGCATCCGTTGGGAGGAGGGGATCAGAATGAGCAGATCAGACGAGAGCCGGTGCTGGCACAGCTGTCGGCGGGGCTTTCGAATCCGCGGTGTGACGAACAGCCTTACGGGCAGCGAGCCTACGTCCAAGCGGGGTGCTTCCATTGCCGAGCCCGGCGGTGACACGGTCGAGGAAGATCGCCAGGATGACCACGGCGAAACCGGCCTCGAAACCGAGGGCGACGTCGAGGCGCGACAGGGCCGCCACAATCTCACCGCCGAGAGCACCGGCGCCGACCATGCCGGCGATGACGACCATCGAGAGTGACAGCATGATGACCTGGTTGATGCCGGCCATAATCGTCGGCGTTGCCAGCGGCAGCTGAATTTGCCTCAGGATACGCCATGGGCTCGCGCCGAAGGCCTGTCCGGCCTCGACTACCTCTTTGTCGACTCCGCGGATGCCGAGTTCGGTGAGCCGCACACCGGGTGCCAAGGCAAAGATGATGGTCGCCACGATGCCGGGAACCTCGCCGACCCGAAACAAAATGAGGGCCGGAACCAGGTAGACGAAGGCCGGCATAGTCTGCAAAAAGTCCAGCATCGGCCGAATGGCACTCGAGGCGACCGAAGATTTGGCCGCGAGAATACCGAGCGGAACACTCAGCCCGATGGCGATGACGCTCGCCACGAGAACCAGGGCGAGGGTCAACATCGCGTTTTCCCACTGATTGACGCCGAGAATGAGCCCGAGGCCGATCACGGTTCCCACGGCGAACTTCCAGCCGCGGACGGCGAAGCCGATGGCCGCCGCGATCGCGATGATGGCGTAAAACGGCGGCGTTACGAGCGCGAAGGCTACGCCTTCGAAGGCACCGTCAACAATCAGGCGAATGAAATCAAAAACAAACCCGAAGGTAACCGTGATCCATCCGATAAAAGACTCGATCAAGGTGCCCAGGGGAATACGGAAGTCGTTCACGCTTCGGCTCCGTCCAGCGCTGTATCGCGCAGAATATCGGTAATAACGTTGACCGGAATCGTCGCTGGCGGGTGAATCAGCGGCAATTCACCCGTGCTCGTGGTGACGTTGCCAATTGCAGCGAGCAGGGTGACGCGCGGAATGACGCCGAGCAAGCGATTCTTCGAGTCGACGACTGCGATGGGCAGGTCGCTGCCGACGGAAGGCTCGACCAGATCGACCAGGGCAGTGTCGGGCGCGACGGTGGTGGCATCGTCTCGAATGATTGTTCGCAGGTCAGCGTCCCCGGTCTTGACCATTTTGAGAACGTCACGGTCGCGCACGATTCCGGCGAAGGTGCGGTCCCGGTTGAGTACGAAGGTGACGGATGTCTGCAAATCACGCATCGTACGCAGCGCTGCCCGGGGGCCGGCCGTTTTGGTGACGACGGCACGCACAGGTTCCATCACGCTCGTGGCGGTGAGCACGCGGGCCCGGTCGACGTCCTGCACGAACTGGGCGACGTAGTCGTTGGCCGGGTCGGTGAGGATCTCTTCCGGGGTGCCGATCTGAACGATGCGGCCGTCACGCATGACGGCGATGCGGTCGCCCAGGAACATGGCCTCGTTGAGGTCGTGGGTGATGAAGATGATGGTTTTGCCTAGCGCGGCCTGCAGCTCGATGAGCTGCTCCTGCATCTCGCGGCGAATGAGCGGGTCGAGGGCCGAGAAGGCTTCGTCCATGAGCAGCACGTCGGTGTCGGCGGCGAGGGCACGGCCGAGGCCCACTCGCTGCTGCATTCCGCCCGACAACTCGGACGGCAGGCTGTCGGCCCAGCCAGCGAGGCCGACGAGGTCGATGATTGTCTGAGCCTTGGCGAGGCGTTCCTCTCGCCCCATGCCCTGAATCTCCAGGCCATAGGCCACGTTGTCGATCACGCTGCGGTGCGGCAGCAAAGCGAAGTGCTGGAATACCATGGAGATGCTTTTGCGGCGAACGTCGCGCAATTCCTTGGCTGACACGTCGGTGATGTCGGTGCCGCCGACGGTCACTGTGCCGGAGGTGGTCTCCCACAGGCCGTTGAGCATGCGGATGAGAGTCGACTTGCCCGAGCCGGACAGGCCCATGACGACGAAGATCTCGCCCCTCTTGACATCGAAGGAAGCATCGATGACGGCGGCCACTCCGAGGGAGGAGATTTCGGCGCGGCTCTTGCCGGCCTTGAGCTTCTTGACGATTTCATGCGGACGACGTCCGAATGCTTTGTAGAGGTGATCCGCCTTGACGGCGATGGTTTCTGGACTCTCGATCACGCGTTCTCCGGTGCACGTCGAAGACAGCCGATTTCACAGCTGACACCGGGGCGTGCTCTCTTGTCGGACGGGTTGGCGCCAAGCGGCCCGAACACGGTAATCGGTGTGAAATGAATCCGTGCGGGCTGGAGCAATCATGGGATCGCAGCCATTGGTACCACACCATACGAAGGCGGCCGTTCCATCTCAAATGGTGGCTACGTCTGCGCGTCCTGGTGAAGGGTTATAAGACCGTCAATAATCATAACACACCCCGATTTCGGCTACCCGAAAGACGTAGGCAAAAAAGGGGTGCCGTCCGGTAGGATTCCTCCGGACGACACCCTTAGCGCGAGTCTAATGCTCGACTTTTCGGCTCAAACGCGTTCCAATACCCGGGACTGTGCGGCCTTCTCTTCGGTGCGCCGGGTGTCTGCGACGCTCACGTGGCTGTGGGTGAGCATGGTGCGTTCGTCAAACGGTTCAAGCTTGTCGAGCACGCGGTCAACCTGCACCCGGTCTATTTCCTTGGTCCAAGAACCGATCATGACGGTCGCGACCGCATTGCCGGTGAAGTTGGTCAGGGCGCGGGCCTCGGACATGAACCGGTCGATGCCGACGATGAAACCGACGCCGCCGACCAGCTGCGGGGCGTGAGCCTGCAGTCCGGCGGCGAGGGTGGCAAGGCCCGCGCCGGAGACTCCGGCGGCACCCTTGCTCGCGATGATCATGAACACGAGCAGGCCGAGCTGCTCACCGAACGCGAGCGGCTGGCCGAGCGCATTGGCGATGAACAGCGACGCCATCGTCAGGTAGATCGCGGTGCCGTCCAGGTTGAAGGAGTAACCGGTCGGTACCGTGACACCGACGACGGGCTTGGAGACGCCGAGGTGTTCCATCTTGGCGATCAGGCGCGGCAGGGCCGCTTCGGAGGAGGAGGTGGAGACGATCAGCAGGTATTCCCGGCCGAGATAGCGCATGAGCTTAAAGATGTTCACGCCGGTGACGAGCTTGAGCAGGCTCCCGAGAATGACCACGATGAAGATAATACAGGTGATGTAGAACGCCGCCATGAGGGTGAACAGGCTGATCACGGCCTGAATGCCGGTGGCGCCGACGACCGCCGCGATCGCGCCGAATGCACCGATCGGGGCGAGCCACATAACCATGATGAGAATGCGAAAGACCAGGGCTTGCACGTGCGCGATACCTTCGAGAATCGGCTTGCCAGCCGGGCCCATTCGCTGCAGCGCAAAACCGGCGATGAGTGCGACGAGCAGTGTCTGCAGAATATTGCCGCTGGTCAGCGACGACACCAGGGTTTCGGGCACAATGCCGAGCAGAAAGGAGTGGGTGTCGGCTGATTCGGTGACCGTGAAGTTGCCACCCGACAAGTCCATGCCGTCGCCCGGGTGGATCAGGTTACCGACGACCAGGCCGATGCCGAGCGCGAAGGTCGACATGATCGTGAAGTAGCCGAGGGCCAGGCCACCGATCTTGCCGACGGTCGCAGCCTTGGCGATCGAGCCGATGCCGAGAATGATCGTGCAGAAGATGATCGGCGCGATCATCATCTTAATCAGGGCGATGAACAGGTCACCGAGCGGCTCAAGCGAGACAGCAAAACCCTTCTCGCCGCCCCAGACCAGGCCAACGACGATACCGAGAATGACCGCGATAATAACGGCCATATAGAGGTAGTGCGATGAGTCGAGCTTCTTCCTGGACTTGGCGGGTTTCTTCGACTTGGTACGGGGTGATGGCGTCGATGCCATGGCAGACTCCTTTGTCTAGGCTTATCGGGACCACGGCGGGCTCCGGCTGCTGCAATGTGTTCCACACTGGTCGACACGGCTCACGCGGTCACTGTTGCGGTCATATTGTTCATGAGTGACAGAAAGGTACCTACGCATGCGCAGGGAATGGAGCATAGCCAGGCGGCTTTTTGTCGCGCACGCGCTGTTCGTCGTCGTGGTGTCGGGCTTGGTCGCGACCATTCTGTTCGTCGATGCACGCGATCGTGGCTACAACGAGACCAGCAACCGGATGCTCGCCGTCGCCACCGCCATCGCTGACAGTCCCCTTGTGCTCGCGGCCAGCGAAGCCACCAACCCGAGCACGACGCTGCAGCCCTACGCCCTCGAGCTGACTAAGGACGCCGAGCTCGACTTCATCACGATCATGGCCCCGGACCGCACTCGCTGGACCCATCCGAACGCGGCCGAAATCGGTCAGGACTACATCGGCGCGATCGAGCCGGCTGTATCCGGAACGGCCTTCACCGAAATCAGCACTGGGACGCTCGGGCCATCCGTTCGTGCCGTCGTGCCGGTAACGGATGCTGGCGGCACCATACGCGCGCTCGTCGCGGTCGGCACCACAACGACGAACATCTCGATCGCCCTGAACGCTCGGCTGCCCTCCGTGCTGGGCCTGGCGCTGGCGCTCCTGGCGTCCGGGTCGGTCGGCACCTGGCTGCTCGGGCGTTATCTGCGTCGGGTCACCCTGGGCTGGGGACCGGAGCATCTGGCGCAACTGTTCGTCTACTACGACTCCGTGCTGCACTCGGTGCGGGAGGGTCTGGTGCTGGTCGATCTGCACGGTGACCTCGTGCTCTACAACGATCAGGCGGCCACCTTGTTGGGTATTCCACCACGCCCGACCGCGGGGAGTTTTGGGCGACCGCAAGCTCTGACGGCCCTGAGCCTGCCGCCGAGTCTCGGCGAATTACTGCGGAGCGGTCGCAGCGCGCACGACGAGATTCATGTGACAGGCACGCGGGTACTCGTGGTGGATCAAGAGCCGGCGACCGCCTCGGGGAACGCGGGTGCCAGGGCGGAACCGATGGGGTTCGTGGCGACGATTCGTGACCACACCGATCTGCAGAACCTCGGCAGTGAGCTGCAGTCGATGCAGACCCTGTCCGATGCATTGCGAGCGCAGACCCACGAGCATTCCAACCGGCTACACACGATCGTGTCGCTGATGGAACTCGGCCGCACCGATCAGGCGCTCAAATTTGCCACGAAAGACCTCGAATTGAGCCAGCAACTCGCCGACGAGATGGTCGGTTCGGTTGACGAACCGGTGATCAGCGCCCTGATCATGGGCAAATCGGCGCAGGCCAATGAACTGGGTATCGCCTTGACCGTCACGGCGTCCGGCACGCTCGCGCAGTCCGGACTGTCGATCCAGGACCTCGTGACGGTGCTCGGCAATCTGGTCGACAACGCGCTCGATGCGGCGGTGGCCGGCGAGGACCCCCGCCGGGTATCGGTCACGGTGTCGTCGACCGAGCAGGCTGTCGTGATCGAGGTAGCCGACAGCGGTGCCGGTGTGGCGCCCGATGTCATCGACAACGTGTTACGGCTCGGTTTCAGCACCAAGGGTATTGGCGCGACCGGGACGAACCTGACCGGCACCGGCAGCACCGGCGCGGGCGTTGCCGAGCCGGGCCGCTCGATCGGCGGACGCGGTCTTGGTTTGGCTTTGGTTCGACAGGCCGTCACCCGCCTTGGCGGCACGCTCGACATCGGACGCCGCTCGGGGGCGGTGTTCACTGTGACGATTCCGGCGGTGCATCCAGTGCCAGTGAAGAATCCAGCGGCGGTCGGTCATGACTGAGTCTGCGCCGATTCGCGTGCTCGTCGTCGAGGACGAACCACTCGCCGCCGAGGCGCACGCCGTCTACGTCGGTCGCCTGGCCGGGTTTGAGCTCGTCGCCACGGTCAGCACCGGGCAGGAGGCCTTTCGCCGGGTCGCGGCGGCCGCCTCGGCTGGCACCCCGATCGACCTCGTGCTGATGGACATGAACCTGCCAGACGCCCACGGGCTCGACGTGAGCCGGCGCATCCGTTCGGCCGGTCTGTCCACGGATATCATCGCCATTACCGCGGTGCGCGACCTTGACAATGTGCGCGGCGCGATTGCGGCCGGCGTCGTGCAATACCTGATCAAGCCGTTTACCTACTCGACCTTCGCCACGAAATTATCCAGTTACCGGGACTTTCGTGCGAAACTGAACGCGCAGGCATCCGTTGTGACGCAGTCGGGGGTCGATCACGCGTTCGCGAGCCTGCGCGCGCCGACCGACATTCCGCTACCGAAGGGCCTGGCCGATTCGACGCTGAATCCGTTGGTCACCTATTTGCAGGCCCAGACCGCACCGGTCTCGGCGAGCGAACTGATGGAGCCGCTGGGGCTCTCCCGGGTGACCGCGCGCCGCTACCTGGAATATCTCGCCAACAGCGGTCTCGTACTGCGCGCGCCGCGCTACGGCACGCCAGGGCGGCCCGAGAATGAGTACAGCTGGAAGCGCGGTCTTTAGCGATTCGTGAAGACCGACGGGCGCTTCTCGATGAAGGCGGCCATACCCTCGCTTTGATCTTCAGTGGCGAATACCGAGTGAAACAGGCGACGTTCCAAGTGGATGCCGCTGCTCAGCATCGATTCGTACGCCGCATTCACGACCTCCTTGGCGAGCATCGCGATCGGTGCCGATTTGGCCGCGATCTCCGTCGCGGTCGCGAGGGCATCGGCAAGCAGCTCGGCGGCAGGCACGATGCGGGCGACGAGACCGGCACGTTCGGCTTCGACGGCGTCGATGGTGCGGCCGGTGAGGATCATCTCCATCGCCTTGGCCTTGCCGATGGCACGGGTGAGGCGCTGGGATCCGCCCATGCCAGGAATGACACCGAGCTTGATCTCGGGCTGGCCGAACGTCGCCGTGTCGGAAGCGATTATGAAATCGCAGATCAGGGCCAGTTCGCAGCCGCCGCCAAGGGCGTGGCCGGAAACAGCGGCGACGACCGGGGTGCGCACGGCGGCGAGCTTGTCCCAGCCGGCGAACCAGTCCTGGAGGTACATGTCCATGTAGCTCATCGACGCCATCTCCTTGATATCGGCGCCGGCCGCGAAGGCCCGCTCCGAACCGGTGATGACGATCGCACCGATTTCGGGGTCGACGTCGAGCCCAGTGGCGGCACCGACGACGTCCTGCATGGTGGCGAAGTTGAGCGCGTTCAGCGCCTTCGGACGATTGAGCGTGATCACGCCAACCCGGCCGTGGCGCGCGAGCAGGATGTTCTCATAGGTGTCGGTGGTGTGCATCGTGTCGCTCACGCTGTTGCCTCTCGTTCGGTGTTCTGGCGAAGTTCGCCGGTCGTCTGGATTTCGCCGGTCAGGCGTGGATCGACGCTCGTTCCAGATTCGGCGGGAGCAAGCGTTCGCGATAAGCGCAGCTCCCGCTCCCGCAGGGGCGCGAAGTACGCCTGCACGTCGGTTTTGGACACGGCATTGAGGCTGCTCGGCTGCCAGTGCGGGTTGCGGTCCTTATCGATGACCTGGGCGCGAATACCCTCGACCACATCGTGGCCGGCCACCATGCGCAGCGACACCCGATACTCCTGCTCGAGTACGTCTTCGAGGTCGGCCAGGTCACGGGCGCGGCGGAGGGATTCGAGGGTGACCGTGACGGCGGTCGGCGACTTGGCCAGAATGGCGGTGGCGGCGACGCGGGCCGCAGCAGCGGATGAATTCTGTAGCCGTTCGATGATCGAGGACAGGTCATTGCCGGCGTAGCACTCGTCGATCCAGGCGCGCTCGGCCAGCAGCGGCGCCCCGGGCACCCTCGACTCGGCGAACTCGGCGATGGCCGCGGCAGCGGGCATCCGTTTGAGGGCATCGATCAGGGAATCAAGCCGTGAGGAGTGAACGAAGCTGTCGGCGAGGCCGAGCACGATGGCGTCGGCCCCGGTGATAGTGCCTGCGGTGAGGGCAAGATGGGTGCCGATTTCGCCAGGGATGCGCGAGTACAGGTAGGTGCCGCCGACATCGGGCACGAAACCGATGGTGGTTTCGGGCATGCCGAGTCGGGTGCGTTCGGTCACGACGCGGTGTGAAGCGTGGCCGGAGATGCCGACTCCCCCGCCGAGCACGATGCGGTCCATCAGGGCGACGAACGGTTTGGGGTAGCGCTTGATCTGGGCGTTGAGTATGTACTCGTCGGCCCAGAACCGGGCGTTTTCATCGGGATCGGTGCGGGCGTCGCGGTAAACCGAGACGATGTCGCCGCCGGCGCAAAGGGCACGGTCGCCGCTGCCGGTGAGCAGTACGGTCCGCACCGAGGGCTCGTTGGCCCACTCGGTGAGCGCCGCAGCGATACTGCGAATCATGCCGTGGGTGAGCGCGTTAAGCGCCCTCGGCCGGTTTAAGATGATGCGGGCCAGCGATCCGTCCCGTTGCAGCAGCACCTCGCTGCCCGATTCGGTGCTGGAGTCGGTATTTGACGAGGAGCTGGACTCAGCTCTGGATGACTTGGTGTGGGACAAACCTGACCTCTCCGCGATGATGCGGCCGTACTCCCGCACGAACCCTACTCTTGGCCACAGTCTAACGAGGTGCGCCGAAGCACCCCAGTCGTGCGCCGGCAGCAACTCGCGGTAATGCTCACCGCTTCCTCTGGCGCGCGATACCCCGAACGGGCAAAAAAACCCCGCCGCACTGAGAAACAGTGACGACGGGTAACGGTGGTGCACCCCCCGGGACTTGAACCCGGAACCCACTGATATGGAGTGCCGATAGTAGGGGGTGGGACGTATGAGTAACGAGCGGGAGAATACCGGCATCCAAGGCAATCGCTTATGTATTGGCAGGTACGCATATGGAGTGATTCGTATCTCAAAGTAGCGAGTAAGTGGCGGATCCTGGGGACTGCACACACACAAAATAGATCAACGAATTTCTCGAATGGAATCCAATCCACCGCCCGCGCTAGGCTCGTGGCAAGACAGGGGGAACCATGACAGACCAGACACCATTCTTTGAGACAGCCGCGGCCGGCACAACGTCACCGAAACGAAACCCGTTCGAGATCAGCCTCGGCGCCGGTGGAGCGGGTGCGCTCATTGGCGGGATCGTCTTGTCTGCTGTCGGCGAGAACATCTACGCGCATGACACCGAAGTAGCCGAATTCGGGAACACCCTGTCCGGTGCTTTCTACACGTCCCCGGACCAGTGGGGCGTGCAGCTCGCGACCTTCGGGAACCAGCTGTCGACGGTTGGCGTTGCTGTCCTGATCGGGCTGGCGTTCTACGCCATGGGGCGATGGAATAAGCGTCACCAGGCGTAGAGGCTCGCGTGCCGTTCGAGGCAGGTCGATGAGGCTGCGGATCACAGTGAGGGCGCTGAGAGCCGGCCGCGGCAAGTAGGGCAACTCATCGCTTTCGTAAAACGTCCCATCCTGATTGGATGGGGTCTGGCCGTGGCTGAGTTTTCAACTACGGAACGCTCAATCGAGGGGGTATTGCAAATGAGTTGGTCTGGCAAGATAGCGGGCATCCTGGCTAAGGGTCTCAATCAAAATGTAGTCGATGGCAAACTACTTGACGCTGGAAAAGACCTTGAGAAGGTCATAAACGAAATGATCGACGCGAGGCTCAAGGATAAGTAGGAACGACGAAAAAGTCCCGTCACCCAATCCCTGAGGAGCGAGCAGCGGGGAAAGGTCATGCAGGCAGTGCGTCTAACTGGAGTGGTTGGTATCTCAGAGTAGCGAGTAAGTGGCGGATCCTGGGGACTGTACGACCCCTAACCCGCTACCGTCTCGCATGATCAACCCTTTCGATCCCGCGGCGTTAACGACGAAAAAACCCAGCCTCCGAAGAGGCTGGGTTTCGTTAAGCAGCAGCAGTTTGTGCAGCTATCAGGGGAATCAGAAGGTTTTTTTGAACGGCGCAATCGCGGCGTCTATTTGGGCTTGGTCGCCGCCAACTTCGCGGTAGTGTTTGGCTAACCTGGCGACTTCCGCGGGGATGGCGACCAGTTTCGCCCGGCGTTCCTGCTCAGTGATGATGGTGATACGGTCGGCGTCGAGGTCGGCGTCGGTGGCGGTTGTGAAGTCCATGTGTGTTGCCTTTCCTTATGCGGCGGTTCCAGGTGGTGAGGTCGGCCGTGCATGATCGGTCGTCCATGTTCCTGTGCCTTGAACCCGTTCGCCGGCTACCCCGTAGAAGCCGGTACTGGAATCAAGAATTTTTAATTTGCCGGTGTTTAAACCGTAAGGCTTCACGAACATAACGTACAGAGATGTCGAGATTCCTGATGCAATACGCAGAAAAGTACGAACGCTGCCCGGGGCTATCCCTGATGCTGCACAAGACCTCGCCCGGTGCCCACGGTTTCAGAAGCTTTCCGCTCTAGCACCCATCGTGCCGTTCAGATAAGTGAATAAGGTGCCCCGGCCGGCCATCGCTCACTGGGTACCGGCACAACGAGAAAAAGCCCCGCCACCTCGTGAGAGGGGCGCGGGGTTGTGCGTCTTTAGGACGGCCTTGAACCGGGCCAGCAAGCGACCGATAGGCTCGTCTCATGACTGATACACCAACGAACGCCGACATCTGGACCGCCACGGGGAAGCCACTGACCGGGATTGGAGCAGGGCGCTACCGGTTGACAAGCGAGTTCTTGTACTTCGAAAAAGGCTTGCTCTCGCTCAAAGCCGAACAAATCCACTGCCACGAGATCCACGATGTCGACGCCCGCCAGACCCTCACCCAAAAAGCACGCAGCGTCGGGACCATCACGCTGAAGGCCCAGCGAGTGTCTGGCGCGGAAATCGTGACAATCGAGGACATCCCCAATTTCCGCGAGGGAGTGTCGGCGATCAATGAAGCCGCGAACCGCTCGCGTGAGGCGCTCCGCGTTCGAGAGCAGACTCAGAATGTGAACTACGCCGGTGCTCGGCCTGATGCTGCCCCCGCATCTGGCGTCGATGTGAACGTGGAATTGGGGAAGCTTGCGGCGTTCCGTGACCAGGGCGTGCTCTCTGAGGAAGAGTTCGTCGCTGGCAAGAAAAAGCTGCTCGGGCTGTAGGCCGACGGAAGGTCGCCCTGACCCTGACTGCAGACACATAGTTCCCATTGATTCACTGGGGCTACGACGAAAAAGCCCCGCCACCTCCTGAGAGGGGCGGGGCTTTCGTATTACGCGGCGACGGCGCTGCCCGCGATATACGCGCTCACCAGGTACGCCGCGTTACGGTCGAGGTTCTGCCGGCCCCAGTCGTAGCGCGTCGTGATGCGCGGGTCGGAGTGGGTGGCGAAGTCCTGGGCGTCGCGGTAGGCAGCGTGCATGCGTTCATGAAGCTAGTGGGCGCAGTCTCGCACCTCGATGCAGGCTCGCGGCAGGGCTTTACGCAGGGCGGAGTGCCTTCACGACTGCAGCCATAGGCATCACGAGTCGTCGAGTACCGGGGACGAGAGCGAACCCAGCCTTGGCGTACCAATCCACCAGACTTTCGTCGGCCGCGTCAATGACCAATAGCTGATGAGGACTGCGGTTATGAACTTCCGCGGCCATCTGCATGGCAGCTCTTAGGAGCGCTTTGCCGTGACCATGGCCGTGGTGGTCAACTCCAACGCCCATCTGGCAGAGGAGGATCCCCGCCGCGTACCCCTCTTCATTGGACCCCCTCCTGAGTCGATTGGAGAACCCGTCGACAGACACGATGATGGTCTTCAAAGCGAAGAACGCATTGACTAGCTGTCCGTCGAGACACACGTGCGTGGTGACGCTGTGTGAGTTTGCTCGCGATTTTTCGTGGAGCCAATCATCCACTGTCGTTCTACCACAGCTGAAGTCCTCGATGTTGTGGGTGTCGTTTAGTGTCTCGACGCGCTCCCAGGCGCGCGGCATCAGGCGTCGAGGAAACGGACTAGTTGAGCTGCGATGTCGTCATCGTTAAGGCTGTCAAAAAACGTAGCAGGTATGGCGAGAACGCCCTCATGAAAGATTCTCTCGGCGAGGGGCACGGTCTCGCGAAAATAGGATTGCATGTCCTCGTCCGGAATGACTTTCCGGTACGAGTTCAGAACATAGTGATTCTTCCAAGGGTCTTGCTTGTGAGTCAGCGTCCAGAGTTGGGACGCCGAGACATCCCTGTACATCTCCCATACCGCGTCAAGGAAGATGGCGGTATCCGCGGGAACGTGCTCGTCATCATTCGATGAGAACTCATTTTGCGGAGTCACGGCGATAATGTTCCGGCCCGGGTACTTCCCCCAGGTTTTGTAGACGACTGGGCCGTTTTCGAATGCCTCAACATTCTCATCGAAGAGGCGCTGCCCTGTCGAAGCTAGAAAATTTGATTGAGCTAAATACATCAGCTTCTGGAGCTTGAGTGGAGTCACGTCCGGTTCGGCGCGCAACGAATCGCGCTGGATGAAGTACTTCGCCACAGCGTTGGCCTCAAGATGGTGGCTGAAGGCCACCGGGCTGTCTTTCGGCACAACGTCTCCAATCATCTCGGATGTAACTATTCACAGGTTTATCCACAGGTTTATCCACAGGTTATTCACAACCTTATGCACAGGCTATTCCAGAGCCTAGCAAAAGTGCGCGCTATTTCACGAAATGACTTGCAACATGGTACAGCCGAATCGGGGCGTGTGGGCAGTTGACGACGAAAAACCCCGCTGCCCAATCCGGTGAAGGATCAAGCAGCGGGGCATTGGTGTGCGGGTGGTGCCTATGGGGCGGTGTACGTCGGCGTCTTGGAGCTGCCGAGCATGAGCGTCTCGATCTTCGGCCAGCGGTTGCCGAGCCACCGGGCGAGGGCGTAGTAAGCAAGGATCACGAGCGCCGTCACGAGCGAGTACAGCAGCGTGCGCCATTCGGGATCGACAGCGGCGAGGAAGTCGAAGACGGCGGGGATGCGGCTGGCGAGCCATGTGAGCAGTGCACCGATCAGTGCGGGCACTCCGGTTCGGACGTACGCCAGGGCACGGATGCGGATGGTATCGCCGAGGGCGAGTTCAGTGGTGGTCATTGTTTCTCCTTATTTTCGTTGCGCAGTCGTTCGATCTGCGCTTTGGGTCTGCTCAAGTTCATATCTGAGCTGCTTGTCCTCTTTGTCGGCTGCGTCAGCCCGGTCGTAGAGGCCTTTCACCCCGAGCTCGATCCGTTCGACCGCTTCCTCAGTGCGCACTTGGGCGTCTTTCAGCGTCGAACCGCCATTGCGTGTCGTCTCCTTCTTGATGCCGATGATCGACTCATCAGTGCGGGTGATGAACGCGGGTAGCTGTCCGAGCGCATCGAAAAGGGCAATGGTCTTCTTTAGCGTCGGCCAGAATCGAAGCAGGAGGCGAAAGATCACCCAGATGGCGACGATGACAATGGCGACTTGCAGCAGGTTGATACCGGCCAACCAGGTCCAATCGAGGTCAGGCATTAGGCTCCTTGGTTGTGCCGTGTAGGGTCGTTTCACGGTCGCGTAACTCCAAGGCCAAAGCATCTCCAAGAGATACCTTCCGGTCGGCCATCTCGAATGCCCCCATCCTGCGTATAATCACCGAACCTGATTGCGTAATCCTGGATGCCGTAGGCTCCGCCGCGTTCAAGCCTTCCGTCTTCAAGACCGTGAAAGACATTTGAGAAGTTCAAGGTCTTTTGAACAGCGGCCTCGAATACGCGCTGAGGATCACCATCATTTGGATAGTTAGCTGAAAGGCGGCCTTTGCTCTGAAGTCCACGAACAACATACTTAGCCAAGTCTCCGGTTGGAAGGCGGATTGCCCAGTCGCCACCGGATCGGAGAATCGGTCCGACGGTGCTACTCGACGGCGGACTCGAAGCGGCAGATGCAGCGGGTGCGGGCGCAGGTACGGATGAGGCGGGCGGCGTGTAGTCACCAGCCTTGCGCCGATTGAGTTCGGCCACGATCCAGTCGAGACGGGACGTGATGTACGGGCCGGGGCACGCCGTGGAAACATACTGCGAATGCCAAGCGATGAAAAACTCGCTCTGATTATAACCAGGAGTGTTCTTCGCGAAGCCCTTGCGAGCGGACTGCGACTCGTGATAGAGGATCGTTTGTAAGAGAGTCTCCATCGTCGCATCACTAATGGGCCAGGCGTCGTCGCCAACACCGCCGACAGAACTATTATCAAGCTCGACGGTCACCGCCTCCTGATCTACAGAGTGGCCAGTGGAGGCGGGTCGGCGATCAGGGTGCACGATGCCGGTTAGATTCCCGAATGCGTCGACATGGTAAGTCGGGTGCGAGTTGCGGTCGTTATATCCGGCAACGTAGCGCAGAACTTTGAGCCCTGCGCCGTGGTGAATGACGAAGCCGTTGATGGGTGATCCGTTTCGACTACCTCCATATCCGTTGTCGATCACTTGCGTTGTGTTGGGTGCCCAGGTTGCCATTGGTGCTCCTTAAATGCGGAACGGGAGCCCGTAGGGGACTCCCGTTGGATGGGTTAGTGAAGGCCGGGTTTACGCTGGCGGGGTTCTCCTACGTCTTGATGATGAAGTTGACGACGCGGGAAGGCTGGACGTTATTGTGAGCGCCACCGCCACCGGTGCTGCGCGTGCTGCGGTCATTCGCTCCGCCACTAGTTAGATAAGCTCGGTTGCCTCCACTGGTCTGATCGGCCCCAGTGTCGTGTGCGTTTATGCTGTGCGCATGCGTCGGCATCTCAGCAACTGTCAGCGTGTGCGTCTTAGCACCGTATGCTTCACCCAGCGCGTCGAACTCGGTCTGTGAAGAATCCAAACCAACAGGCACGCGACCACGGAAATCTGGCACGTTGAACGTGGTCGAACCATCACCAGTTCCGTAAGCGGTACTGATGTCCGCGAACAGGGAGGCGTAGGTCGTGCGGGAGATTGCTTGCCCTTGGCAGAGGAGCCAACCTCCGGGAGCAGTGGCGCGTGCCGTCATTTCGATGTTGCCGGACGGGATAGAGACGCCTTGCGACCTCCCCACGATGATCACACGCCGGTTCGATAACTCGCACCGCACACGATCATCGACAGCGAGACTCAGCGGGTCAACGAGAGAGTCCGGAGTGAAGGGGAGTGCGATGGTGTCACCGTCAAGTTTGATCCGCAATGGGATAGCCCCGTACGTGACCGAGAACCATCCGTTCGCTTCCGCCGCAGACCTCGAAGTCCACGAAACACCATCAGGCGAAGTCATCACCTGGTTCGTACCATCGCCAGCGACCGCCACAAACAAACCAGCCCCGTACGTGACCGAGAACCACTGATTCGCTTCCGCCGCAGACCTCGAAGTCCACGAAACACCATCAGGCGAAGTCATCACACGATTCGTACCGGTGTAGGCCACCGCCACAAACAGACCGGCACCATAGGTGATCGAGTGCCACTGATTCGCTTCCGCCGCAGACCTCGAAGTCCACGAAACACCATCAGGCGAAGTCATCACACGATTACCGCTGCCGGTGACGGCAACCGCCACAAACAAACCAGCCCCGTACGTGACTGCTCGCCATCCGTTCGTTTCCGCCGCAGACCTCGAAGTCCACGAAACACCATCAGGCGAAGTCATCACCTGGTTCGTACCATCGCCAGCGACCGCCACAAACAAACCAGCCCCATAGGTGACCGAGAACCACTGATTCGCTTCCGCCGCAGACCTCGAAGTCCACGAAACACCATCAGGCGAAGTCATCACACGATTCGTACCGGTGTAGGCCACCGCCACAAACAGACCGGCACCGGTAACGGTGCCCCATTTGAAATCACTCATAGCGACAAAACTTCCTGTAGTGAGGTCGTCATTAGACCTAGCGGGTTCGCATCCAACTTGATCGACGTGATCGTGTGCCGTGCGTCGATCCCAGCCGAGACGTTCGCAAACCGCATCACATCAGACACCCTGATTGGTACCGGCAGATGTGTCACCGACACTGCCGCCTGAACAGCTGACGACGCAATCAACGACTGCTGTGCCTTCGCTTCGAGGAACGCAATCACGACCGCATCACTACCCTCCGGTGTTTCAACGCTGTCCAAAACTTTTGTGATCCACCGACCACGGGACGGGTAAGAGAACGGCGAATCCTGGTCAACGTTCGTGTACTCGCCCACCAACGCCGCAACATCCCCCGACGCGGATTGAACGGCAATAACTTTGTTCGGCACATCGAACAAATCTTTGTCGCGTGACCACTCCTGCGAATAAATCGACTGCTCACCATCCACCAACTCACGGGCCACATTCAACAACTCGTAAGACAGGGAACGTTTCGCAGGGACAAGGTACGGGGTTGCCTGAAAATTTCCCACCCCATCCACCCACAGAGAGTTGTAGTTCAGCGCTCCCAACAGGTCATTGACGATCTGCAACTTTGTTGTACCGGCAGGCCACACCATTGCAGAATGGAGTGTGTCTGTGACCGACCCGTCAACGTTGATCGACTCACCAGCCGACGCAACCACAGTGGCGACCGCAGACAGGATCGGCGTAGTGGCATCCACCACGTACGATTCGTCCACAGAATCTTGATCCAGCGCTGTCGCCCGGTCCAGTAGTTCCATATTCAGCACCCTGCCGGTGTCCGACCAGTCCTCCGGTGCAGCACTGACCAGGAACACGCCGAACGGAATTTCCGGCAACCCCTCAATAACCAAAACTGGGCGCAACCGCACCGACTGGATAGCAACCTGCCCGATTGTCATAAACCCGGCCTGCGCAACATCCAGATCAGCCACCCGCAAATTGCCGGAGCCTTTAACCGCCGCATATAAACCCCACGACAAGGATGCCGACCCGTCCACCACACCATCCAGAAACCCGGCCAGACGATCAACCCCGGCAGAATGGGTGAGGATCTCCCACCGGTATGACGTCGTTCTAGAGCCATAAAGAATCTCATTAGTCGTCAACGAACGGACCGGGATTACACCGCTAGGGACCGCGACCACTAGCTAGCCTCCGAAATCGCGTAAGTGAACCCCGTAGACAGGGAATTCGGAAAGTCGAGAGCCCCAGTCAGGGTGCCGAACATTCGACGTCCGGACGGATCCCGATAGCAGACCCGGCCAGCTGTGAGAATAAGATTCTCAACTTCTCTCCAGGTCGATCCTTTATCAGGGACCAACACTGCGGACCCGGATATTTCCAGTGTGCCTGACTCACCGAACAGGGCGATCGGACGTGTTCGCCCCGCCGTTGCCACCAACGCATTCGACCGCGCCGGAGTAGAAGCGAATCTCAGGTTGCCAATGAAGTTGACGATCGTGTCAAACCCCTCACCGGAACTCAAAAACGCCCACTGCCCCTCTGTCGTGGTCGATGTTGCTGCCGTGTCGGCAGTCGCACCATCAGCAGAAAAGGTCGTCACCGTGTACTCGTTAGTACCGTGAATTGTCGGCGTCATGTCCAAAATTGTGAGCTCCGCTGTGGTCGGGTACTCCTCAACCACGGTCTCCGTTTTCCCATCGATCGTCCGCATGATGGTAACCGTGACAGCCGCAGCCTCCCCAGTCCCCGGTGAAGGAATCGCGAGATCCAATTGCGCGATGGCCGAATCCTCCAAATAGACGACCGTCACACCAGCCATCACCGGCAGCGTGTACGCCACCGAGAAAGTCGAGGACACCTGTGAGGAGTTCAGCCCGTTCGAATCCAACACCGTCGCCTTGACCGTGTAGGTGGCATCGTCGCGGACCTTCGTGACCAAACGGGTCCCGCCGAGCGTTGTAGAAACAACCTCCTCCAGCAGTTCCCCACCCCGATACAAACCAATGGTGGCCCGCACAAACGATGCCGATTCTGCCTGCGTAAACCCCAACACCACCGTGAGTCTCGCCCTTGTAGCTGTAGAAGAGTCAGCCGGGGAAGTGATCGACGCGACAGGAAGTGTCTTGAACGTCACCGTTTCCGTCGTGGACCACGGCGAAACCCCAGTATCATCCGGCCCGCCCGACGTAGCTGAACCCCACGTTCGCACCCTGACAGTCACCGTCTCGTTACCGGCATACGTTGAGGCGGAGATCGTGTACGAACTCGTCCCAGACGTCACCTTCCCGGTGCTCTCCCAGGTAGAACCACCATCGGTGGAGTAACCGAACTCGTAAGCGGTCTGTCCGGTCGTATCAACCGGGTTGTGCTCCCACCCGACCACCAGATCAGCAGCCTTATCCGCGTCCCTCGGAACGGTACCGAACGTTGGTGCATTCGGGGATGCGAGGAGCTGCACACTATTGGACTGCACAAACGCGGAAGTCAACGCCCCAGTGTCAAGATTCTTCGCTTGCACCCGGTACGCGTGCACCTGCGAGTTGTCCGGGTCCTCATGCGTGTACGAGGTCCCACCGGTACCGACAGTTGTCAGCGCCGACCCATCCCACGTGGTAGTACCATCGGACACCACACCATGCCAAACCACAGTCTCATATTCGGAGAACGCGACATTGTTAGCCCACGAGACAATGATGTCCGAACCGGACTTCGCCGCCGACACCGACGAGGGAGCAGCCGGAGTCGTGTAGATCGGGATTGAGGATGCCGAATACGCAGACGAACCCGCGCTGTTGCTAGCTACGACCCCGTAGATGATCTTCTGGTTCGCCGCCGCAGTGAGGGCCACCGACGAGGCAGGAGAAATGTTGGCGGCATTCGCCCACGCGCCACCGTTGATCATACGGCGGACCGTGTTCGTTGTTGGCTGACCGTTCGACGGCGACGACTGCGCCCACGAAACCGTCACCTGACTATCCGAATTACGGACTCCAGCCACAGACGTAGGAGTACCCGGCAGGGATGTGAGCTTCGTCAGCGGGAAACCGCTACTACCAATATTCGCGGTCCCCAGAGTTGTCCCGGACGCATGCGACGCCGACACCGTAACAGAACCGGAACCATCCGGGTTGTGCCCAACCCAGCCCCCACCAGATGCGATCAGTACCCGACCACCCACAGGTGTACCCGAATAATCCGTGCCCGAACCGGAACCGCCAAACCGGAACCCACCAAACGTCCCCGACACCCCGCCCGGCGCAGACACCGAATACCCCGAACCGTCGTTATTCCACGGCGTATCCCCGTTGCCACGATAAATGTGCAACGCCCACGAAACATACGACCGGTTGTTAGCCGGCTGAGGAGAACTCTCAGAAACATCCAACTGCAACTGCCATGCAGTCTTCGACGAATATACGGCCGCAAACGTTGCCATCAGATAATCCCCTGCCTTGACTGAACACGCACATACCCGGACAGGGTACGAGCCAGTTTTTCGATAGTGATATCGGACAACTCCATCGGCCCCGGATCGGCAGGCGGGTTATCCTCACCGAACGCATCCCGGATCTTCGCCAACTGCGGCCCACCCAACGGCACCACCGCCTCGTCGTACCGGCCTTCTCCAATGTTTGCGATGATCCCGCCAGGACGCTTCGAAACAATGGCACCATCAGCCAGACGTGGAATCTTGCCAATGTTAATGTCGATACCGACCGCATCCCCGATAGCCCCAGCGACACCGTTGATACCACCAATAACACCGTTCACCGCATCGATGATCGAGTTGATGACACCCTTCACCACCGACACGACACCATCGAACGCACCACGGATGATGTCCCCGATCGCATTGAACACTGTCCCGAACACAGCCTGCACGGTTCTGATGGCACTGAGGATGCCTTCCCAAATCCCGGTAAAGAATGAAGAGATCCCATTCCAGATGTTTTCCCACACTGCGCGGATCACATTCACAACAGTGGTGATGATCGTCCGCACCGTATTGATATACAGCGTGATGAACGCGACAATGCCCTCCCAGATCCCTGTTATGAAGTCGGAGATGCCCTGCCACAGCCCGGTGAAGAAATCACCAAGCGCGGTGAACACAGTCGTCGCGACGTTGACGATATTGGTCCACGCCTCGGTGAGGAATTGGGTGAAGTTCGCCCAAATCTGCTGCCCGAGTTCCGTCTGGGTGAAGAACCAGATGAGGCCAGCGACGAGGGCCACGATCGCGAGGATGATCAGGCTAATGGGATTCGCGTTCAATGCCGCGTTGAAAAGCCACTGAGCTGCCGTAGCGACCCCTGTAGCCGCGACGCCTGCCAGTAATGCGACCTTCACCGCAAGGCTCGAACCCGCTTGCGCATAGCTCGCTGCGGTCAATCCATAGGTACCCGCAGTGTAGGCAAGCTGTACTGCCTTCACCGTCCCCATAACGGCAATAACCCCGGCCTGCACGACGGAAACCGTCTTCGACACCACATTCCATGCCACGATCGCAGCGACCAGGACTCCGACCGAGGCCGCAAGTGGTTTCAGCCAACTAATGTTGTCCTGAAAAAACTTCGTAGTGTTCTTGATCGCGTCACTGATCCCCTCGATCGCACCAATCGCGACATCAGCCGCGCGGCTGACCATCGGGGCAAGCTCGCTCACAAGAGGCAGGAGCTTCGTCCCGATCGCGACCGTAATGTTGTCGATGGCGATCTTCCACTGGTTGCCGAACGACTGTGCCCCCTTCTCGCCGCCGCCCAGTGCCTTCTCGAAGTTCTCGCCAGTCGCTTCAGCCATGACCGACAGGACGTCATCGAGCTCCACCGCCCCTTCGGACACCATCTTGTTGATGTCGTCCATTGAGACACCGAAATGCGCAGCCAGGCCCGAAATGATTGGCACACCGGCTGTGGAGATTCGGTTCAGGGAATCCATCCCGACCCTGCCCATGTTCACGATGTCTGTCAGTCCACCCGTGACACCACCGAGCGCTTCCGAGCTGCCGCCCGCCGCGGTGATCGCCAGGCCAACATTCTTGAGAATGCCAGTGGCGTCCTTCCCCTGCACTCCCGCATAAGCGAGCGACTCCCCTGCTTTCAGGTATGCCTGATAGTCGATCGGTGAATCCTTCGCCACGTCACGCAGGCCCGCCATAACATCCGTAGCGCCCTTCGCCGACCCATACAGGCCCGTCAGCGTCCTCTGCGCCGTCTCGATACCCACTGCCGCCCTGAACCCGGCAGCACCAGCCACGGCAAGAGAGGCTCCTACCGCGACAGCACCGATCTTCGCGGCGGTCTTCACCCCAGCCATGATCGAACTGCCAGCCTTGCGGCCCGTCGCCTCGCCACCGATCGCACGCTCGATATCCTTTTTTACACCGGGCATTTTGGTGGTGAGCGTTATGTACGCGTTTGCGATCTCTGTTGCCATGAAATCACCCCCCTTTCCTCTCGAAACCGAATATTTGGTTAGGCATCCACGCGGTCGCTCTTGCGCTAAGTTCGTCCACTTAGTAGATTGTCGACATGTTGGAAACACTCGCGAAACTTCGTCAGATCGCGGACGACATCGCCACACGCCCCGGCCTCATCGAGCAGGCAAGGGAACATGGCGCGACATGGGAGCAGATCGCCGAAGCGGCTCGAATGAGCAGAGCCGGAGTGATCAAGCTCCACAACACACACAAGGAGGACCAGTCATGACACACACATGGACACGCACTCAGCAGAGGTTTAGAAAGCTATTCACCGTCGGCGCAGTCGCCGCCGTAGCCCTGCTCGGGGTGACCGCGTGCAGTTCGCCAGAACCGTCGACCGATACCGTCGAAGAGGAGCCGACAGACGCCGCCCTAAGCCAGGAAGTCGCTGCCGGATACATCGAGACGCTCAGCCTCGGATTCCCTGACTGCGACTGGACGCCTGCCGATAGCAGCAGCTCCGAAACGGCGATTGTCTACATGACCTCGTGCACGTCAGACGAACTCATACTCGCGACAAGCGACCAATCCGCCGTCAAAGTATGGGCAGAAGACATGGCCACCAACACCGACCTCAACGGATACGTGATCCGAGGCGACGACTACGCACTCTTCGCGCTGGACAAAGGCAACCTGGCACTCGCGCGTGATCTACTCGGCGGAGACGGTGAAGTAGTAGACCTCAGCTAGTCCTTCGCCATACGTGATTGACGCCGCAGGTATGCGGCAGCCTTCCGGTCCTGCGCGTCCTCCCGCGCCTCACGCTCATGCGCATACTCAGGCGGTTTCGGCGGCTCAGGCTTCTTACCCTTACTGCCACTGTTCTGGTACACCAGCGCCCGCAACAAGTACTCGACAGCCTGCAATCGTTGCACCTCACGCGGCACCGCAGACGGCCCACCCATCGACACCCACAAAGCAGTCCCGGCAGGAAGCCACACCACCAGATCGGCCAAGTCTGTTGCCCGCATCGTGTCGCGGACGTGACGTAAATCGATTCCGTACGATGCCCTGAGCGAAGCCCGCAAAGCATCCTCATGCTTCACGATCGCGACACTCAGGGTTAGGAGTTTGGGTCGATAGCCTTAAACAAATCCCGGATGAACTCCACAACAGGCTCCACGCGGATACGCCCGGTCTCGCCCCGGAAATGATCCAGAGCCTTCTGCGTGTCATCGCCGAGCAGGCGGCGGAACAGAGACGGAATCCGGCCAGCATCACCATCCTCGGCGCGCCCAAGATCATCGAGCAGCTCCCAGTCATCCAAAGCCTCGTCGAGGACGCTCACGGTGATCCCATGCAGGGTGACCTTCTTGCCCCAGTCGAACTTCTCCACCTTCGGTTTCGGTGGCTTGTGATCCTGTGGTTTCTTCGGTACAGACTTGATTTCACTCATGGTGGCTCTCCTAAATGTGTGGTGGCACTCGTGTGTTGAGGTGGGCGGGGCGAGTGCCACCAGCAGTTCCCCGGCCACCAGTCAGTTACGGCAGCGCGACAGTCGCGTCCGAATCGGTTCCACCCGTCAGCGCTGACCCGTTCGCGGACAGCGACACGGCGGTCGGGAACGTGATCACAATCGGACCAGAACCGGTAGCGGTGATGCCGGTGATACCCGTAACGCCCGACAGAGCGTTCAGGGCGGAGGCAATAGTGTTCGTGCTCGCGCCGTAGGCGATCGGCGCAGTAGCAGAACCGTTCAGGGTGAGAGTGTACGTGCCACCAGTTGGCGTACCCGAAATGGTGAGATCCCAGACCTCCCCCAGCAGGGATTCCGACGTCGACTCGATTGAGATGTAATCGCCGACTATCTCACCCATGAACGGAAACCCCGAAATGTCCGAGCTCACGAACACCCGGTCGCCGTCAGGGACGATCTCGAACCGTTCAATGACGAGCCGTTCCTTCACCGTCACATCGTCAGCATCAAAAATGTCGATCACCGCTGCGCGAGCAGAAACCTTCTGACCGGCCCCACGTGTGGCCGTCCGCACGCCACCATCAACGGTGGCGTTCTTCTCGTCATAGCGGAGACTTTTCGTCTGCGCCTTCGACTCCAAGGCGGTGAACCCGACAGTCGTGCCAGACTCCTCCATAATCGAGCGAACCACATTGCCGCCCTGATGCCCACGAATAGCAGTCTTCGAACCCGTCGCGGTCTCGGTAATACCGTCCTCATTCAACCACCCCACATCCTCGAATGCTGAGTCGAGCGCCCCGTCTAGCGTGGTCGGCGGGGTAGTGCCGAGCGGGGCCAAGTTGATACTGTCACTGTCGGAGCCGAAGATCCGGGCGTTTGAGCTATTTACGGTCATGATGATTCCTTTCAATAGCCGGACATGACCGGCATGAGAAAACCCCCACCGGTTTGGCAGGGGTCGAATAGTGGTTAGCGGGCGGCGCGCACCATCAGTGCGATCGTGAACCGGTAGCGATCCACGTCACCGTCAGGATTGAAGTATGGGCGTGTGACTTCCTCGACCCCGCGCACGAGCGGCATCTGCGTGTACCTATTGAGAAACGCATACCGAATGTCGCCGATTATCTCGGACGCCTCAACAGTCGAAGCTGCCCACACATCCACCGTTATCTGAACCCGCTCAAGAACACGGTTCACAGCAGACCCACCGTTCGCCCACGCCCGCACATACCTGGTAGGGCGCGGATTGGGAACCTTCGTGCCGACTCCCGTCGAGCCAACACGCGCCTTGATGAACGGCAAGATCATTGCCTCGACGTCAGCGAACTTCATCGGCCCGCGTCCAATGACCGCTCGAGCACAGCATCTTCCGCCTGCCGTCTCCGCCCGGCCGCGTCAGCAGTACGCACGAACGCACGCGCCGTCCACCTGTGGGGATTCACAACCGCCTCGAAGCCTCCGCCCGCTGCGTTCGCTATCCGCCGTGCTCGACGGGCAACATCAGCGGTCACACCAGGGGATGTCATGACGATGTTTATGCCTTTGAGCTTCAACTTCACTTTTACATCCGCCACTAGCCATCCACCGCCTTCAGGTTGATCGAGTTGCCGTTCATGCTGGAATTATGAGGGTTGCGAAAGTCGGATGTAACCCCGTCGACTTCGAACACCTTCCCGCGCACCGTCACACGATCGCGGGAGCTCAGAACAGACTCGGACGGGACATAAATCGTCGGCGTGGTAATCACCCGGTCATAACCGGGGATCATGGGCTCAGACGTGCCGCCCGGGTTGAATGCGTAGATCCCCAGCTGAACCGCAGCCGCCCACGTCTCAATCGGGTTACCGTGCGCATCCTCAGCGCCCGCGGCGAAAACCTCGTGCGCCACAAACTCACTAATACGACGCATTGTCAAACCACTGGTAGGGCGGCTGCGGCACATAGCTCGACGAGAATGGTGAGGTGGACGGGATTATCGACACAGTGAACGCACCAGACAACTTCACGCCCTGCAACTTCGCCAGTTCATCATCAGTGATCCCGAGCCCACCAGGCTGATCCCCGCCATACGTTTTCGACGCCGTGTACGGGCCGGTCGTCACATTCGTCTGCCGGATACCTTCAGGGTTGCGGAAAACGCGGGTGACCATCGCCGCCACAACATCCTTAGCTGTCTCTAGCAGATCGGTACGTGGCACCGTCTCGGCGGCCTCAGTGTCGATACGAGCTTGGATGTCCGGCACCCGGTATTTGATCTCGCGTTCGGCGCGGTTCACCCAAGACTGGATCTTCGTCTCGTCAGTCGGTGCGCCTTCACCAATCCACGCGCCAGTCACATCATCGGGGTTAGTCCATGAGGTCATGATGTCTCCTTCGTGTAGATAGGTCAGGGTGAGGGGCGGCACCCGAAGATGTCGCCCCTCGACGGTCAGCTTGCGTCGGTGTAAGCCACCCATGCTGCTGATGCGTCCGACTTCACAAAGCCGTAGTGCGCCTCAACTAGCAGAAGAACGAGGTTCTCCTGGAACGCCGAGTGTGTGACACCAGCCTCATCGACATACGACGCCGAGTCGGATACCTTGATGGTGATGTCCATGCCCGAACCCCATGCCGCCTGAGACCAGTCGCCACCGATCGCACGAAGGTTCGTGTCGGTCGGTGCGGATTGTGTGACGGCGATTGCCGGCGAGGTGCCACCGGTAAGCGCACCAGCCGCGGTCAGCGGCGCGGGCGCTGCGGCACCAGCACTGAGGGTGATCGTGTACGGACCACCTGCGGAACCCGCAACGGTCACCTGAGCGAACGAACCACCGAGCAGACGAAGTGCCGTCTGCACGGTTGCGCCAGTCGCGTTGTACGCGATCGCGGTTGTGGTCGCACCGTTGCCCGAGAGGGTGAACGTGCCACCCGTGGGGGACCCGGTGATCGTTGCGACCTGGACGCGGTTGCCGCTGTTGCGGTACACGCCAGACACGCCACGGTTATAGGTGGCCGGGTATCCGATCAAGCTTGCGCCCGTGAGGCCGTCCGCAGGGCTGTCCACCCACAGGGGGCGTCCGGTCGTGTCCACGTTCAGCTTCAGTACCGGCTTCAGTCGCGGGTCCGCAGCGAACCCGGTGAAGTCAAATCCAGCATCGGTGACGGCCTTCTCGCCATTCACCAAGTCGGCGTACATTCCACCAGCCGAGGCAGCGGCGGTGCCGAGCTCGATCGACGTTGCGCCCTTCTTGAGGTAGTCCGCGAACGGACCAGCGCCACCAGTACGCAGGTCGAGGCCATGAATGGCCGCGTAGTCGAATGAACGCGCGATCGCAATAGGAAGATCCTGCTGCAACTGGTCATACAGACCCGCCGGGTTGGTGCGTGCGATCTCCTCCGACACCGGCACAAGGAGGGCAACCTTCTTGCCCTGCATCTGCTTGATGCCGACAGATGCGGCACCGGTCGGTTTCACACCGCCCTCAGACACCCAGCCAGCGGCCGGAATGTCCATCGAGACGGGGACGGACGTGTTTGCAGAAAGCGCCAGCGGAACACGCCTTGCAAGCTGCTGCACGCCGGAAAGTTCCCGCGCCTTGTCGAAGATAGGTGCGGCGATCGTTGTCGGCAGAAGCCCTGCCGGGACGTTGGAAAGAGTGGTAGCCATGATGCTCCTTGGTTATGCGGACTGTTGCCCGAGTTGGGTGTTGAGGAACTCCGCGAAATCGTCCGAGGGGTTACTCGTATTGGTTGGTGAATTTCCTTCATTTGGGATGTGCAGACGGGGTGCCTGCTGCTTTCCCTTGAACTTGATGAGCGCGTCAGCCGATGCCTCAAGCTCTTCCTTTGTGGTGCCCGTGAGCATCGACGCTGGAATGACGATCCCCTTGGTGGGGTCTGACTTGGCTTCGGCAACATCGGCGCGCAGCTTGCCCGACTTGAGTTCGGCGTTCTCACGCTCGATCTCCGCTAGCCGATCTGACTGCTTCTGCGCTTCCGTCTTGTTCTCGTCCTCGATTACCGTGAGCTTGTCGGCTTTCGCCTTCACGTCGTCGTAGTCCGCGAACTTTGCGCGCTCCCGAGCAATACGGGTTTGGATGGCCTTGTCGAAATCTTCCTGAGACGTTATCGCTTCAAATTCCGACTTGGTTTCCTGGCTCTGCTCGTCGTTCTGCTCTCCCGCTGTTGCGGTTGTTTCTGTAGACACCGTGGTGCCTCCTTTTCCGTTTAGGCCCCGTGTGGGCATGACCGAGCAACGGGCTCGTACCGAACCGCGAGAGAACGCGGAAACTCAGATGCCGACTAAGCGGCGATGGGAACTAGAACGCGTTCCATGCGCTCGAACCCGCGAACAACAAGGGGACGAGATTCGATCGAATAGAAGGTCGGCTTAGTGACGCACCTGCAAAAATCGTGGAATTCCGACGCAAGCGCCTGACGGCCCCTAGCGTGCGCACCCCCGCCGATGCCGCCCGAAAGCCGGTTGCCGTCCGCATCGAAACCACTACGGTCAGAACCGGACCCGACGACCATCCCGGCGGCTTCTTCCGACCGGTACACGGCGCCACGCCCCGCCAGGTCGGTACAAAAGTCACACGCACCCGGACGCGCCACGCGCGACCACGACGTCGTAGCAACGTCCCTCCGGGCATTCACGTCGATCGTGGTCCGGCCCGCCCCGGCGATCATGCGCTGGACGCCGCCACCGATGAGTGAGAGTGTCGTCGCGTCCGACCGCCCGAACAGAGGGCGCACACCCCAACGCACCAACGCGTTCACCTGCGCTGGAATAAGGTCCGTCGCCGCAGTCGCATACATGGTGCCGCCCAACGCGGCCCGTCGCAAATCTTCATACCAGGTCGCCGTCAACTCACCTGACGCCACAACATACGGCCCGATCAGTTCAGGAAACGCCGCAATCAGCGTGTTCCGTACCACCACCGGCGACGACCCTCGCAGCGATGTCAACGCATTATTCAGGTCGTTGATCGCGAGCGTGGACAGATCATCGAGCACCGAACGGTAGTCGGCGACTTCACTCGCCGTCGCCACGCTGACCAGCCACCACAGCAACAGCAGGATCAGTCTGCCCCGCAGCACCACGCAGTGACTCCACAAGTGAAGTCACACCGGAGCGCCGCTTCTCAGCCTGGAACCTGACGATCTGCTCTCGTGTGAGTCCCGCAAATTCAAGCCCCACCTCGGACTCACCAAATCCAGTGATGCTCGAGGCGAGCTGCACGAACGCATTCGACCTAGCCGACGGTGACACAATGGCCGGGTCAGTGAACTGTCCCGACAGCGACCGCAACTCATCAGGAACCGTGTCCAGACCATCACGCAGGCGGACGGCCAACTGCATCGCCTTCACCCCGCCGCGACCCCACACACGGTTCTGATCCCGCGTCTTCATGATGAGGTCCTCCTTGGCCGCATAGATCGCATCCGCACTCGACGGGTTTGATGCATCAGCCCACTTCACGTCGAGATCCTGATCATCCGCGAACTGTGATGCGAGCATCCGCAACTGATCAATATGCGGCTGAGGCGACGCACCAGAGAACCGTTGGACCTTGATCTCTTCACCGACCTCTTGGTCGATGGCGTTCATCCGCCCCATCACAGCCGACCACTTGTCATCACCGACGAACTTGGTTACATCCGCACCGAACAACCAATACTTGTCTGCCGCATAAAACTCTGCCGACACTTCCGACCGGAGAATTGTACGCACCGCCGCATCCGTCATCCCCATCGCAGTGCGGGAGATACGCGAATGACCAAACGGGCGCGACAAATCAGGAGCATGTGGGAGCCGAGCAACCGGCACCTCACCCAAGCTGTGCTCAACAAAAGTTGTGCGCCACCCCGATGAAGACTTCACCATCAGATAGACACGCTCCCACGTGTACATCACCATCTCGGACGGCCCCTGATGATCCATATCGATGACCGACAAGAACCCACCAAGAACACGCCGACGCTTGTCCCACGTGGCACCAGATGCATCCGCCGCACGCGGCAAAATCAGCACATCCGGCTCCCCCGCCTGCACATCACCCGACGACACCGTGAGAAACGAACACGCATGCACCGCAGACGAGCGCTTCGCCATCTGAAACTCAGAAACAAAATCGTTCTCGTCCAAAACCTGCGCCAAACCAAAAGGATCATCAGCGCCGCTCGAGGACACAAAGCCCTCAAACTGGGAGCGACCCGTCAGCGCATTCACACCGCGCGAAATCCACTGCAACGGTGTAAACGCCCTCTGCATCTGTGGGGGAACAGCGATGCCGAAATCTTTCAGCGCCGCCTTGCCATCGTCATAGACAGTGCGCATCAGATTACGACGGCGCTTCTGCTGCCATGTCGTAAACAGGTCCACGAACAGATCATGGTCAGAACCGTCAAGCTTCACGTTTGGCATCGAGACGCCCGCCATCACCGGAATGCTGCTCATAAGAAAACCGCCTTCCGTTCACGATCGCCTCGCGGCTTCCGTTTCGTTGTCTTCGCTGCCCAATAGGCCAAACTCATGGATTCAATCGGTGTCTCATCGCCGTCAGGGGTTGTTGCGGACCACGCCCACGCACCGGACATACCACGGTTCTTCTTGTCGGAAACGCTTACTGATTCGTCTAGCTGGGATTGCCCTTCGAGAGCCAAATGTGTGAACTGCGCACGCTCATCGCGCTTCACCGCGGCCGCCGACTCACGCACCGCATCCAGAGTCATCGAACACGACTGCGTATACTCCGGGGTGGTCACGATCTTCACCACCACATCAGGCACCTTGCGATCCTTCAGCAGTTGAGCCAGAACAGGAGCACCAGCAGCACCAGAAAGAACAATGACCGCAACGTTTCGCCACCGATCAGCCAACCAATCAGCGAGCGCCGACAGACCGGAAGCGATATCACCATCAGCAGCATCAATCAACTCCACATGAATACCGTCGTCGTGCTTCAAGCCACCCGACAAAGCCAGTCGGGTGCCGTCGAACGAGAACGCCACCGCAAACGAACGGACACCCTCAGTCAGCGCAACCTCAACACCAGTAGACGACCATTCGACCGGAGAGATCGCACGCGACCCCTCTTGATCGTCGTCCCAAATACCCATACCCTCGCGTCGAAACGATGAGTCGTCGCCGAGCTGCTCCCGCAAACGCATGATCGACTCGGCAGGGGTGCGCAGCGGAAACGATGGGTTTCCTTTCGCCCACTGTTTACGGTCGTCAAGATCCGCATCAGCGTCAGCGCCGATCTCCACATATAGGGTGTCGGAACTAGCGGCCTCGCCGGCAGCGCGGGCCTTCTCGATCGCGAGCATCTTCCGCCGCCGGCCCTTGAACACCTCGCTTGGATCCTTCGGGTCAGGCGGTGTCCCCATATAAAGAATCAGCGGGTTCTTGACCGTGTTGGCCGCGGGAACCATGTCATTCAACGCGGACTGTTTGAGAATCTGACCCTCATCAAATACGACTATGGTCACGCCAGGGATACCGCGCCCGAAACCATGCTCGCGAGCTCCAAACAGAATCCGCGAACCGTTTGTGAAGTGGATCGACTGTTTACCGTTCCCCGTCATCACCTTCTTCACATACGGGGCAATCTGAGACCGCATCGTCATGCCTGCGAGGGCCTCGAACGTCTCATCGCTCGTCTTGGAATGGTGCGCTGTCCAGAGGACGGTGGTTTTTTGAGTGAGGATGCACAGGGCAAAAATTAGGGTGCCGAAGGTAAACGTCTTACCGACTTGACGGCAGGTCGAAAGGATGACACCACCGATGCCTGCAGCGTAAAGACCCGTATCCCTTTTGGCTAAGATCGCCTTGCCGAGTCCCTGCTGCCAGTCATCGTGAACGACGCCCATCTTTCGACACTGAGCGGCAACAGCCGGATACCCAGTCGAGACAATTCCCGAGGGAATAACCAAGTGCTTGGTGACTTCAGATAGCTTCCGCGTCCCAGGCTTCGTCAGGCGAATCTGCGGCATCAGCAATCTCCTCACGCTCGCGCGCAAGCAGCGCCTCAATGTCCTTGACGATCTCCCGCAAGCGCCGTGTCAACGCGGCAAGATCACGTGCTGGACAATTCGGGTCAGCAACCGCGGTAGCCACACGGTCACGCATTGCCATCATTAGTTCGAGCTCGGAACCGTCGGTCGCCGCAGCATCAACCGTCAACGTACGAGGCTTCGACGCCTTCTCATCCTTACCGACAGCCCTCAACTTGGGAGCAGCCATTGGGCACCTCCTTGTGGAAAAAATGTCGGGGAGAGATTGGACCTATGCCGAGGGTGGGCCGTGGCAGGGGGTGGGGAGGGGTATGTACCCCCTACCTCGCGGTCGATTGCGTTGCCGCTTTGAACATGTGAGGGCGTTAGGTCGCATCCTGTGGCTTCACCAGATTGGTGAGGCGCTGACCCCTTGTTTGGGTGGTGCCTTGACTGACTGCCCGTTGAGTTTATTGCGTGCTTCAGAGAGCGTCATCTTGGACTTCCACTGGTTGCATTCCCGGTGGAGAAGGTGGCAGTTGGCTCTCTCATATGGCGAGCCACCTCGTGAACGTGGGAGGTCTTCGTCTACTTCGCCGCGCATGGGGTGAGGTTGGCATCCGATGCATGGGGCTCCGGGGCATCGTTTGCTGTGACCTCCGGGGGTCATCGTGAGGGTTTTATCTACGGGCTGACCGCAGAGGGCACATGAACTTTCTTCGGCCTTGACTCTCTTGACGAGCTCTCTACGGCGGTGCCCGTTTCCGTTATGGAGAATGGTCGCCATGTCCACCCCTCCAGTCGTTCCATCACCCCTCCTGGGGATTACTTCTGCGGGTGGGCTACCGGTCGTCGCGTTTTCCGCTGAACACGGGGTGGTTGCCAGGTTTTTGTTTGCGCGCCAACGCCTTCCATGCTGTGACGATGACGGAGACCGCGATCAGTGACATGAGCAGCACGAGCACGACGATCAGGGACCATGCGGCGAGATTGCCGAGGATGTGTCACGGGTTCACTCTGCCGCCTGCCCTGCCATGAGGGTCACCGGAAAGCTGTACGGGTGAGCGAGGATCTCGGCCACTCGGACGGCGATTGCTTCGACTATTGCGGCGTCCAGGTCAGCGGGGTCGATCTCGGGGATGATCTTGACGTGTGCGGTACCGATCACGGTCATTAGGCGAGGTCCAGCGTGCCAGCGGAGAGGATCGCAGAAACGGCGCCCATGTCTCGGGCGATCTGGTCGGCCTGCGCCTGAGTCGGACCGCTGGTGACTGTGCGGAACACTACGCCGGTGGACGTGCACATCTCTTCAGAATCGAGATGGTCGATGATGATCGAGAACGGCGAGTTGTAGACGCCGGGCGAGATTTCGGTACTCGGCAACTCGAGAATCTGAATGCGGGCCATGGGAGAGTCCTAACGTAGGGAACCCCTCACTACAACGGCAAGGGCTTCGGGTGGTGCTGGGTTATCTGTGTCAATGCTCTTTTACGACCCACCCGCCGTCATCCTGCGCGGCGTACGCTTCCTCAAGCTCGGCGTCAGCAGCGGCGTTCACAATTGCGGTTCTGGCCGGTGTGAGCAGTATGTGGCGAGGCTGATCACTGGATAGCGGCGTAGGCAGGTCGGGCATTGGCGCGGATCAGTCTTCATCGTCAGGGTCGAGCAGATCGGCGATCTGGTTGGATGTCCACTGCGCGAGGTGTACCTGAGCGTTGGGGTTCGTGTCGCACGAGTCATAGCCGTTGGTGTATCCGACCGTGCCGTCGACGATGTTGGAGATTGTGTAGCCGACTACCCAGTCAATGACCACGGCATTCTCACGCAGGTCGTTGCCTTCGGTCTCAGATCGGTGGTGGGCGGCGATTGCTGCCTCAAGGTCGCGCTTCGTCTGTGCACTCATAGCCACCCCTCGTAGAAGTTGGTCGGCGGTGACTGGCAACCCTGCCGGGTCTTCGCGCCAGTTGACACCCAGCACCGAGTGCACCGGTGAAGGGCCGCGTGCCGTCGGAGGCCACGCTAGATGGGGGTGCGTTCGCGGGGCCGGTGGATATACCGGCCGGCCCCGCTCTGCGCTGTGACTCGCTCTCTTGCCGCCCCTGAGCCTCGGGGTGATCGAGCGGCGCAACCGCTGGCAAGATGATTCGGTCGCGACTCGCCGAAAATGCCTATGACTGGGCCTGTTTGTGTCGGGGTGCGACCGAAAGTTAACGACGAAAAGGGCCAACACCGGGGGAAGTGTTGGCCCTTTCTCGAAGAGTTGAGGCGGGCGGTTTTGATGCCTCCGGCCAGCACTCAATTATCACACGGTTTCAGGGTGAATTACAACCATGTAGTTTCCGGCATGTCGTCCATCGGCGGATACCCCAGGATCGCCGCCAAACGCAGGAACTCATCGGGCTGCCAGACCGTTTTACACTCCGAACATTTCGCCCCGATTGGCTTACCTGTCGCCCGGTCGATGGTGATATTCAGCGCGGCCGATCGCCGTTCTTCACCGTCGACCATGCGCAGCACATAGCGGGTCTCGCATTCCGGGCAACGGTTCGGGATGGGCCGCGACTTCGGCGGGTTGAAGAAGTCCTCGATGCGCCGCACCCATTCGGCGGCGAGTTGCACGGCTGAGTATTCGCGGCGCTCGAGGTAGACAGGCGGCACCCGGTCAAGGTTCGTCGCCTTCACCTCGAGCACGTAGGCGGTCAGGTCATCGGTCTGCCCGGCCCACAGCCTCACGTAATGCTCAGCGGTGCCGTACGGGGTCGGTGTGTGCGTTCTGGCAGCGAGGACGGCGGTTGCCTGCTCCGTGATTTCTTCGAGCAGATCCACCGCAGCAGCATCCATTGGCAACTTCGGCCCGCCACCGATCGCGCCGCCACCTTCACCACCGGCAAAGATCGCCGCACGCAGTTGCTCGAGCAGTCCGGGCACCATGCACACTGACTGGCCGGCGTCACGGTCCACCATCACCGGGTGATCCTGGGTGAGCTCGCTGATTAGGGCGTTGAAGGTTTTCGGTTCGGTCATCCTCGGTACTCCTTGAGTTCGTGTCCAGCAATTACCATGTGGCGCAGGACCTCCACTCGAATGAGCGCGTCCTGAATGATCGGGGCGAATGCTCCGGTGTTGTCGTAGAGCACCGTCTTTCCATCGGCGCGCATCACCTTGTAGTGCCATGTGCGCCGTTTGCCCTCCCCTGTCGACCAGACGCGCGCCCTGACTTCACTCACTGCGCCCTCCGCATCTCAGCGAGTAGCCGCGTGAGGTCCATCGAGCGTCTGCGACGTGCGGCGCTCATGACTGCACCACTTCCCACGGGCCTACATTGCGCTTGATCAAGACGGTTTTCATCTTGCGCTTGCGCTGAATAGCAATGGTCCGCTCAGCCGCCTCTCGTGAATGCTGGGCCGTATCCTCATCTCGTCGCACACCCCACTCAACAGTGGTCGGCCCATCACTCGCTTCGTGGATGCGGTCATCTCGCCAGGCAGGGGCTCGCGGGCACCGGAAGCAAGCAACGGGGCTCTGACGCTGCCACACTCGCATGGGTCGGGCGGCGGCGGCGGGCAGATGAACATACCGCCCGATGATTCGAATT
Organism: Cryobacterium sp. Y62; assembly: GCF_002929785.1. Classification (NCBI taxonomy): domain Bacteria; kingdom Bacillati; phylum Actinomycetota; class Actinomycetes; order Micrococcales; family Microbacteriaceae; genus Cryobacterium; species Cryobacterium sp. Y62. Next base: position 111,120 of record NZ_PJJK01000116.1, read on the forward strand.
TTTCCCACTGGACGCGCTGCCCATCCCATGTAGGCGGCAGTCGGTGCTTCACGAGTACGAGGCTCACGACTTGCCCCGCTTCATCTCTGCCCGCAAGTCGAGCCATGCTGGGGCCATGCGCCTCAGCAGCTTCGCACCGGGCTTTCCTGCCACCATCGTTTCGGCCAGCATGATGTTCGTCGTCACATATTTCAGACCGGGCATCGGCTCGTGGTCGACGCTGAACTCTTCGGTCAAATCGCCCAGCGCCTTCGCTTTCGCAGCCGCCACTACAGCAGCTAGTCCGGCATCGTGCGCGGATCGCAGATTCTGGCCCGGTTGGCGATATGCCTCGTAGTAGGTGTCACGGTTCTCTTGGTCGGTCATTTCGTCTCTTTCGTTGTGGGGGTTAAGCCCCGGTGCTCGTACTCAAGAGCGGCGGCTACGTAGTCGTAGACACCGCCCACGGTGCGGAGTGAATCGCTGGCGGCTGCGATAGCCGGCCAGGTCGGGCCGGTCACACCTGCGCCGATAGAGTGCGGAGCATGGTTATTCGATCGATATTGAGCTTGCTTTTCGTTGTCGCTGCCGTGCTGCCTGTTCTGGCGTTCGCTCGGTTGCTGTGTCGCTCGAACCGCGCGCTCGCGAAAACACTCCTCCTAGTGGAAGATCGGGGGTCACCGGTCGGAACAATTGCCGACCACGACAAGGTCTGGTCGGACATCACAGTGAGGCCGCGGGAGAATCGCACTGCCGTCCTTTGGGATATTCGGCTGGTCGGTCTTGGCCTACTGGCGGGCGCAGTAGCAAGCGTCTGGTCTCTGTTCATCCCAGGGCTATAAGTCGCCCCGGGACTCTTGAAACCGCTGAAATCCAATGCGAGCTGCGTCATTTTTCGCCTTTCCTGGGCATAAAAAATGGCCCCTACCGATTGGTGGGTGCCTAGGTGGTGCGGAAGGTGCGGACTACTGCACAGCGAAATCGAAAGCCTGCTGCATATCCAGTGAAGGATCTTTTAGCTCCCGGTTCGACCAGAGCACTTCTGTTCTGGCCGAATCCTCCGCGTTCGTGTTGCCTTGCCCGGTGTACGCGGAAATCTTCACCTGGCACCAGTCCGGGAAAAGCTCGTCGTACAGCGGTGAGGGGTAGCCCGACAGGATCACGGCCGCGCTGCACGCCTTGAGCGCGTCGGCCATGTCGCGATGCTCGGTTTCCTTTTTCATCTCGTGGCGGTAGCAGTTTGCGGTGCCGCGAACTGCCGCGGGATAGGGTGGGTCGACGTAGAGCAGAGCACCCGCGAATTTGCCGTAAGCCTCGATGACATCCAGCGCGGGGCGACTCTCGAGCGTCACGTTTCGGAGTCGCTGCACGGCTGGTGCGATCCGCTTCACGTAGCCGTCGAGGTACTTGACCAACGACATCGAGGTACCTTTCGGGTCGATGTTGTAGCGGAACCCCGTTGGCATGAGTTGACCGCCACGGCGCTGAGTGAGCGCCACCCAGACGCGGCGGGCCCGTTCAATGTCGTCCAAGCCTTCACGATCCTTCGACAGTAACGACTCAGCACGCGAGTGCGGAGTGAGCGCGCACGCACGCTCCATCTCTTCGGGTCGATCCCGCAACACCCGCCAGAACGTCATTATGTCGCCGTCGATGTCGTTAACCGTTTCCAACATTGAGGCGGGCTTGGCCATGAGCACGGACAGCCCGCCGCAATACGGTTCGATATAGTGCCCATGCTCCGGGAACAGCGCGACGATCTTCTCAGCAATGCGTTGCTTGCCTCCGAAATACGGGAACGGTGGTCGCGGAGCGTCGATCATCGTTTAGCCCTCATGGTGTCCCTTTCGTCTGCGTGGTGGTGGATGGGCGGCTGGTCAAAATGGTGTCTCGTCGCTGAAGTTGCCCGGGGAATTCCAGACATCGCCACCGGTGGCCGGTGCGTTCGTTGGCGCGGTCGGCGCCCAGGGCTCGTCATTTCCCGCCCCGCTCGATGTGGGAGCACGGTTACCGAACTGAGCGCGGGTCACGGCAGCAGTCGCATAGCGCAGATCCGGGCCGATGGCTTCGATCTGCAGTTCCATGCTCGAGCGCTTCTCGCCCTCTTTCGTTTCGTACTGGCGCTGTTTGAGCGCGCCCGAAGCGATCACTCGACTGCCCTTCGTGAGGCTGCCCGCGATGTGCTCAGCAAATTCGCGCCAGGCACTCGCTCGCATGAATACCGGGTCGCCGTCCTTCATCGCGTTGGTCTGCTTATCAAAGACCTTCGGGGTGCTCGCAATGGTGAAGTTCACGACCGCCAGGCCGTTCTGGGTGTACCTGAGCTCAGGATCTGCCGTGAGGTTGCCCACGACACTGATTTGAATTTCGCCAGCCATGGTTAGTTACTCGTTTCTACGGCCTCAGCCGTGTTGGGTTCGGTGGTCTTGCTCGCCGCAATCTCTTCGGCGGTTTCAGTGCGGATTTGCTCGGGGTCGATGCCACGAGCGGTCATCCAGTCCCAGATCACTTCCGGGTAGTAGTCGCCCGATTCAGAGTGATCCACAAAGTTGGACGCGATGGCGTCTGCCTCATCCGGGGCCACCCGCTGGATCGTGCTGAACAGGTCGGCGACGATTGACTGGGTAATGAAGTTCATCGTGTGGATCATCGTCTTCGCGACCGCCGCTTTGTAGGCGTCGGTCCCGCGTTCGAGTTTCATGTCGACGTGCATCGACTCGTGCATCCATTCGAGCTGATGCTGTGACGATACCAGCGCAGACCGGATGACTTGATCCGCCGTGATGCCGTCGTCTCCCCAGTGCGGGGCGGGCGCGATCGTGTCGGCGTAACTCTTCGGCTTGTCGTTTGACGTGCTCATGTCGTGCTCTTTCCCATGCTTACTTTCGCCTGCGCCCGGATGAGCAGCAGGTTTTTCTGTGTGTCGTGGTCGTACTCGCGAGCCAGGGACACCTCGATCCGTTCCGTGAAGCGTTCTTTGCGAACCTTCGCGACGTTGCGAGTCGCCATGAACGCGGCAAAGTCCAGATCGGACTCAAACATTCGGCATCACCGCTTCACAATCGAGAGAAGAAATTCCCACTTTTCTCGTGCGCGTTACGTAACAGAAACCGATATTAAGTAGGTGGTTGGCCCGTTCGTAAGTACGTCCGTTCGTACGTGCTATTAGCTGGGCCATAGCCAAACCCGATTTAGCTATGTAGCTAATCCATAGCCCCGGCGTGTTTACCCGTCTCCTGACCATCGCTTTTCAGCTCCTTTTTTCCCCTTGGATACCGCCATATCGTGCAGCACTTGAGACTCCGCACCGACGAGATTTCGGGTGCCCCAGTTGTGAATTTGCCAGCCACCCTCGACCACTTCCCACAGCCTCACTTCCGCTAAAAGACGGGCATCTGCGGTAGTCCCATGAACGAATGGCAGAGCAGCTCTGGCGATGAATCCTGAGGTCTCATGCCCTGCCGAGTAGGCCATGGAGCAGACGTAAACGAACGCTGCACCTTTGCCCTTCGGTGACACTCCAACGAGTTTCAGAATTTTGTCGTGCGTGGGTAAATTTGTGTCCGCTCTAAACCACGGAAGCGACATCGTTTTTTGCCTCCTTTTTCATTTCTGAGAGAAAAATGTGTGGATTTTCGTCTCCGCTCCTGGCCGCTTTCGCTTGCTCGTCGGTGATGACTTTCCACCCGCCGATGTTGTCGTATTGGACCCACTCAAAGACGCCGTGAACGCTGCGCCGAGCGGGGAATACGAGCGGGTCAGCCCATCGAGGAACCGCCCAACCCATATCGATAGCCCAGCGCGGATGCTCGCCCTTGTAGAGGTGGCAGCTCGGGCACAGGCATTGCAGATTTTCCACGACCGTGTTGCCGCCCTGCCGGTTCTGCCTGTGATCCCGCTGGACCTCGCCGGGCTTCTTGCACATCTGGCACGTCGCGTTATCTCGCAGCGTGGCGAGCTCGTACGCCGTTGTCTCGTCAGCCTTCGAGGGGCGCGGGACCTTCGGGAGGATCATTCGATCCGCTCCACTCGCAGCGTCATGTGCGCGACGTGCCCGGCCTTCTTATCGAGCCAGACGATCGTCGGCATTGGTGTGTCCATGAATTCGGCGGTGTCGTCGCGAACAACGCCAGCGTCAACCAGCCCGTCACATAACGGCTTGAAGGTCGCGCACGTGTTGATACCGTCGCGCCGTATTCGGTCGGTCACGAACCATGTCAGCGTCGCTCTGCACTTGCCAAGATCGGGGATGCGTTTCCCGGTCGCGGCCATTTTGCCGGCCAACCGAATGTCCTTGATCCGCTTGCGTTTCGTGAATCGATCAACGCTGTCATTCATCGACAGCGGCGGGCTCGTCCAATCGAATTTCATGGTCACGTCAAACGGGACGAACCCGCCTTCGACGCCGGTAGTTCCGATCATGCGGCGTTCCTTTCTGCGTTGCGTCGGTTCTGATATGCACGCCGAACTTCGAGGCACGACGGTGATTCGGGACAGTTGTCCGTGCAGCCTCGATCGGCCCCCACTGCTGTGCCGTGAACCCATTTCGGATTCTCAGGTACGGTGCGAGCCGAGAGTGTCCCTGCCGCTTTCCGGGCGGCGTAGCGCTCCTTCTCATAGCGACTGCGCGCCTCTCGACACGTGCCGCCTTCCATGCCCTCGTTCGGGCAGTTTTCCGAGCAGCCGTAATCCGCCATGCGTTTCGTGCCGTGAAATCGCGGCGCAGCTACAGGGCCGGTCTTGCCCCCTTTGGCGGCGTGAGCCTTGACGGTCACGATTCGAGTCGCCCGTTTCTTCGCCGCAGCCGGCGTCTCCAGGACGATGTGCGCAACCGGTTTCGGATACGTTTCCTTATCCGCCGTCGCCGTACCTGCGTCCACTGCTAGCCGGTAGGTGTAATCGCCTTGATAGCGCGTGTGAGCTTCGGTGCAGGTCATGAGGTCCGTGTGCCAGTTGGGGCATTCGGAGCCGCGACAGCCTGCCTGGTGGCCAGCGGGGTGGCCGTGGGTGATCATGGGGTGCTCCTGTCCTGCGAGTAAATCTGAGCCTCGGCGCGTTCGGTGGACACCTCAGAGCGGAGCGCATCAGCGACCGCCTGGCACCAACGCAACCGCGCCTTGATCGCCTCGACAGTGGCCTCTGATCCCCGATATTCCAGGTGCAGGGTGTTCGCCTCCGCGTCGGCATCTGCGAGAGTGTCGAGCCATGCCACGGCGACCTTCTCCACAGAGTTCTTTGCCGTGATCTTCACGATTGCGACGCGGTGCTCATAGCCAGCTTTTGACTTGCCGTAGTCGTGCACGGCCGCGTCGAACCGACGAATCTCTGCGTCCCATTTAGCAAGGTGTTCGTTGAGTCGTAGCTGCGCGCTAAGCACCGGTCACGGCTTGCTCTGCGGCGTACTCCTCTGCGCTCTCGCGCTCGTACTTGGCCAGCTCGGACTCTTCGTCCTCGGGCTCGGGTTCCGGGACTGCAGGTGCTTCGGCAGGTTCGTCGTCGAGCACGACCTCCGCGTCGACGACGTTCTCATCCGGCTCGGGCACGACGGCTGACTCGGCCGCCGGCGGGGGAATGTCCCGCGAGTCCTTCGTGAGCGTCGAGGCATGCGTCATGATGGCCGTGCGGAGCGCCTCAGTCATCTCGGAGTCGCGCACTCGTGTGCCGTCCTTAGCCTCGAACCCTTGGATGCGCTGGCTCAGCACTGAGAGGTCGTACTTATCGTCCGTCGCCTCGATGAGCGCGAGCCAGTCCTCTGTAGGTTCGGATTTAGTGTCGGCCGTTGAGATCATTTCGCCGGCGTCGGTGACGAGCCCGCCGATCTCATCAGGGGTGTGCATGCCCATGATCACGTCCTGTGCGCCCTCGCCGCACACTTCGCCGACAGCGCGCCACTTGCACATGTTCTCGGTATAGGCCTGCCACGGCTTCACGCCGCCGCCCTTCCCGGTAGCTGATACCTTCCACACGCCGCCGACCTTCGTGTACGTGCAGAGCTCCGCGCGCATCGCCCGATGAGGGGTCCACGTCGACTTGTAGGTGAACTCAAGGTCGTCGGAGCGGGTGAGCGTTGCGGTGGCCGTGAAGTCACCACCCTCCACCGTTCCGTCAGTCACGACGCGCAGCGTGTGGCCGGCGCCACGCACGAGCGCTGACATCAGCGCCGGGCTGATCGACGGTTTGCCTTCGATGATGTTCACGCCCGACAGTGCGGCCACCGGGTGAATGCCGAGCATCGCACCCGTCTCCATGACGAGCAATACTTTGCCGGGTGAGGGCGCCGGGAGGACACCGCCGCCAGGGCTGGACCAGAGGCCCTTGGGGATGAGGTCGCCCGCGCTGGCCATCGTGCGGGCGTAGCCCATGCGAGCCTCGAGCGATTCGTTTCTGTAGACGGTCACGTCTGTACTCATAGTTCAAGCTTCTTTGCGAATTTGAGTGCGGCGCGAACTCGCGCCAGCACGGGGGTTGCGATGTCGATCATCGGTTGCAGCAGGTGCTCGACGTCCTTCGGGAAGATGCGCAGATGCTTCGGCTCGATCGCACCGTTTCGTAGCTCGCCGTTGACGACCTCGCCCCACACGAACTCCGTGTAGAGGACGCGGTCCCAATCGGCACAGAACATCTGCCAGGCGACCTGTCGAAATTCTCGCGGCGTCGGGCCGTGCACGATCTTGTTGTGCTTGACCTTCGCCTCGCCGAGGATGATTCCTCCGGGCGTGGATTTCATGGCGTCGGGTGTGGCGCCGAAACCCATTTCGCCGGGCGCATGAATCAGCACCGTGCTCTGCTGCAGGCCACGAGATGCGAGCAGGCGCGGCTCCCATTCGTGGCCCGCCTCGGTGTAGGCGTTTCCGTGGAAGCTCGACGGTTTCAACTTCGCGGCTGTGTAGGCCTCGATGGATGATGCCTTCACGTAGCCGGCGGCGTCACTCGCACCGATGACGGCGTTTGCGCGGGCCGCCAGCCAACGCTCACGGTCCGTTCCGTCGTCGAGAATGCGCGAATGCCATGGCGGGACGAGTAAGCCCCGCTGCACGTCATTCTCAGCGGGGCCAGTAGGTGCTTCTGTGGGGGTCACTGCACGACCTCTAGTTCGTCTTTCCGAACCCAGTCAGCCACTCCGTCATCGAACCGGACCGTCGCCGATTGCGCCCGGACTTCGAGCACCGTTCCTCGCTGGCCGTCGTGTGAGTTGCCACCGAATGAGTCGGTGAATACGACTCGTGCGCCGACGATCACAGGCCCAGCCCCTTGCGGATTGGTTCGATCAAGGCGTCGAAGTCGTCTATGTCGGCGGGGTGAAGCTGGCCGCCGTCCGTGGGGTGGCTGCTCAGCTTGACGATCCACGCGATCATGTTGGCAACCCGCAGCTGCTCCGTCTGCGCTCTGATTGCAGCGACTTGCGCGTCTGCTGACTCGGCGAGAGCGAGGGTTGCGTGGACTTGAGCGAGGGCGAGCATGTCCGATTTCAGTTCGCCGGTCATGGCCTCCCAATTACGGGACACGTCCATGTCGGACTTCTCGATACCCTCAATGGCCAGTGCCTTGTGATTACTCATGCGGTCACCTCTGCCGTCTGGATGCGGAAGCCGACACCATCGGCGTCGCCGCGGTACCGCTCCATGAGCACGAAGTAGCCGCGCTCATTGGCGAGCTTCTGCACGGCCGCGAGACTCACGTCATCGAGGTCGTTGCCCGACTTCATCACCACGATCTTCAAGTCCGGGTTGCCGCTCGTTGCCAGGTCGAAAGCAATCGAATCCTGACGGGCCGTGTTCAACTGCTTGAACGTGACGTCGCCGAACATGATCGCGTCGTCGCTCACGCTGAGGCCTGCAGGGAAGTCGGCGGCGGCAAGGCCGTCAGCCTTCACCTTGTCAATGTCGGCGATACTCGCGGTCAGCGCGGCCTCTTCGGCGCTGCGATCGTCAAGCTCGGCGGCGAGGGCGGCCCGGGTGAGCTGTGCGCGCACCTTCACATTGGTCTCGTCGATGCTGGCCAGCTGCGCGGCGACGGCATCCGGTGACTTGACCTCCCCGATTGCGGCGTCGGCGGCGATCTTCTCGGCAGCTGCGGCGGCTTTGTGGTCGGCACGTGCCTTGTCGAGCGCAGCGGCAGCGTCACGGCCCGCCTGGTCTGCCGCAATGCGGGCGTTCGTCGCGATGGCGTGCGCGCCGGCGAGCCGCTCGACCTCCACGTTGTGCTTGCGGATCTCATCCATCTCCTCGTACAGCGAGGCCGCCGACACCTCGGCATCCGGCACGCTCGCATCGGCCGGGGCGCATCCGTCGAGCTGCGCAGCCAGGCGCTTCACCTCGCGTGTCTTGTCGGTGCGTCCGTCGAAGAACCCTTTGCGTTTCGCTTCGATCTCGGCGAGATTGAAGGGCAGCGTCACCTTAGACAGCAGCGTTTGGCGCTGCTCCTTGTCGGAGAGTTTCACGAAATCGACCGGGTCGAACAGCACGCCGCCAGTGATACCGGCAACGAACTCTTTCCCGCTGGGATACTTGGCGCCGTCCAGCGCGTATGCCGTGAGCGTCCCGGGTCCGTCCTTCGGGTATTCGCGGACAATACGGCCGTCCGTAAGCAGTATCTCCACCCGGGCGCGCTTGGCCTTGTTGTTCACCGGGTTCGGGATCAGCCTCGTGCCGGCCGGGTCGAAGCATTCCTCGACGGCGCTCATGAAGCTGGACTTGCCAGACCCGTTCGGTCCGGCGATCACCTGCAGGTAACCAGTGGGGAACATCTCGATCGTTCCCTCGATCCCCATGAAGTCGGTAACGGTGATCTTTTCGATTTTCTGCGATGTCATTGCATATTCCTTAGCTGGATGAAAGCGAGTACGACCATCGGCGCCATGAAGGCAAAGCCGAGGAAGGTGATGGGAAGAGGCCAGAGCAGCCAGCACCCGATGAAAATGAAGATGACGCCGAACACGAGCAGGACCTGCACCCAGCGCGAGACGGTCATAGCTCGACGTTCCGCTTGTTGCACTTCGGGCAGTCCCACAAGCCGACTGAGTTCGGGCCGTCAAACTCGACATCGGCAGCACCTTCGCGACCACACCAGATGCAGGTGACCCACGTCACGCTCACGGTGACGTTCTCGCCAGAGGTAGCCATTAGGCGTTCACGACCAGATCGCAATCAATCGGCCGCCCACCACGAGCAGGGCGAGGATGAGGCCGACGAACAGCCATTCCATGATCAGCTTGCGCCGTGCACGACGCGCCACTCGCTGGCGCCGGTCGCTCATGATGATCTGCGAACCATGCGTCGGTTCAGGCGGGTACGGGGATGAAGGGCGGCGGCCATCGAACTTGGGGAGGTGGCTGAGGTCGTCGTCCATCCAGTGCGGATTGGGAATCTTGCGGTATCCGGTAGTCTGATTGGGCATTGGATCTCGTTTCTGTGTCATGGCCCCCGACTGAACCTCGGGGGTCGTTTTCGTTAGGTGAGCGCGACGCCCGGATCCACCCCGGGACACTCCTCAAGGGACGCGCCGCCGACTGGGTTATGCGGGCCAGTCCCCGTGTTGTGCAGAGCCAGACCGCACTCGGCCAGTCAGGCTCCCGATCAATAACGGTTCCCCCCCATCCACCGCGATGAGGTCCTAGCCAGTTCGGCCCGATTCCGTTCTCTGTTCGATCTGCTCCGGCGCATTGACATCTGGTATGCCGTCCGTCTACAGGATTGGGTTTGCACCCCCACCGAGGGAGATCCGCAGGTCCTGCGGTCGAACCATTGCGCTGGGGCACGCCGGCGGATTCCCCTCAGAGCGAGGGGAAAGAATGAAGGGGTGTTAAGGGGTGAGGATCAGCGCGCCCAACCGGACACGCAATCGCTCAAGCCCCTTGACGGTGACGCGCACCTGAGGCGGGTCTAGAACGACCTCGCCCGTCTTGGGATGGAAATGCTTCACCGGCTTTTCGGTGAGGTAGCCGCTATCGACTGTCGATTGGTACGCCTTCCAGCTACCGTGACCGCCGCGCAGAATCCATCCGAGGTCGCGCATCTGAGTGAATAGACGTTGACGGCCGGTCTCGATGCCAGCACGCGCCAGGATCTTCGCCGCATCGGCGACTTCATAGTCGCCGGATGCAGAGGCGAGTTCGTCCCAAGCGGTAGCTGCCGGCTCAAGCTCGGCGACCTTCGATTCAAGTGCCGCGGTCTTCGCCACGAGAATGGTGAGCGCCTGCTGCACGATCTGGTCTTCGGTGAGCGCAGGGGCGGTGGAGTAGCTGCCGGTCTTGCGGATCGCGGGCAGGACCACTTCCGTCAACCATCTCTGGAAGTCGATCGCCCCGTCAGTGTTGCTGCGCATGATGAGGCGGTAGACGCCCGAATCACTGAGAATCGTGGAATCCTGGTCGCCAGAGGATGTAGCGAAACGCGACACCCCTCGCTGCGCCGGCTCAGTGTGTCTCGCAATGGCGGCGCGGCCGTTCTGGAATCCGAGGATCGCGGTCACGTCGCCGGCCACGAACCACGGCTCGCCGTCGATGAGTACGGTTCTAACCTGCTGGCCGCTGTAGGTGAAGATGTCGAGGGCGGTCATGCTGCCACGGCCACTTCTTGCGACTTCATGTAGGCGTCAATGGCTTTATCGTCGTAGCGAACGAGCCGCCCGATCTTCGAGAAGGGAATGTGCTTTTTGGTCTTGCGCCACACGCGAAGAGTTTCAACGTTGATACCGGTCTTCACTGCGACGTCGTGCTCGTTGAGCCAGTCGGCTGGGAGGGTACACATCAGATGGCCAGTGCCGTGGTGTTGCCGCTTAGAATTTCATCGAAATCGCAGTTGAGAACCCGGGCGATTGCACTGAGTTCTGCCAGCGTGAATTGTTCTGGAGCGGCGAACCGGCGGCTCAGGGTTTTCTCGGGGATCCCTGAGTTCGTGGAGAGCCAGATTCCGGTTCGGTCAGCATCTTTTCGGGCCTTCGTGATGCGTGCTGCTACATCTGCCGCGGTGTTGTGAATGGTCATATGACTAGGTTATATGGTCGTATGACCAACCGCAAGCCTAAAAAACGGCCAATTTCATATAGACAATTGGTCGTTTAGTCCATATGATGGTGCTCATGACCAAAGAAGATGACGCGCTCCAGTCCGCAATCATTGACCAGATCAATGCCGAGCTCGGAGCATCGGGCATCAGCATGAAACAGCTTGCCGCGCTACTCGGCAAGCCCTACGACTCCACGCGCAACTATTTGAAAAAGGAGCGGTCCATGCCGCTCGGATTCTTTTTGGAGATCGCCGGCGCACTGAACTTAGATGTCACCATCATTGTGGAGCGAGCGAAGCAGCGACTTGAGCAATGATGACTTCGAGCGCCACTCCGTTCCGGCGAGCCTCTTCGATCGCCTGTATCAATGTCGAATTTGCATTCATTGCCACGTCATTCCCCTATCTCTTTCCGAACATACGTTCGAGCCTATTGGGAACCGCGGACACCGTCTACCCAATGATGGAAGTGACTTATGCCCAGACCTCCTCTTGACCTCGATGCGTGGGGGAAGATCACCCGCAGCACCGTAAACGGTCAGGCTCAGGCGTCTGCCTACTACCGCAACTCCACCGGGCGCCGGAGCAGAATGCAGCGGAACGGCCGCAGCGAGCCTGAGGCCGCACGCATTCTCGAGAAAGCACTCAAGGCCAAGATCGCAGAGCAAACGGGAGGCGACCTCTTGTCCCCCGAATCAACCATCGAAGAACTGGCCGGGAAGTGGATCGAAGAACTCAAGATCAAGGAGACCGTAGCGGGAACACTCACGACCTACCGCAGTAGCATCCGGAGCAAGATCGTTCCCGGCATCGGTGAGGTTCGCTTGAGAGAGGCGACAATCCCCCGGCTCGACCGATTCCTCAAAGGGCTCATGGTTACGCCTACAGCCGCGCGGACGGCGCGCACGGTTCTACTTCAGATGTTCGCATTAGCTACGCGCCAAGGCGCGGTCAGTCGCAATCCTGTCAAGGAGACGATGTCGATCAGCCCAAAGAGACGCGAGGTGAGGGTGATCGCGATTTCGGATATCCACGCCATGCGGTCGCTGTTCGTTGCCTACGATTCAGACCACACGTCAGAGCTGCACGAGCTCAGCATGCTCTTGATGGCTACCGGATGCCGTCAGGGTGAGGCGCTCGCGATCCGATGGGAAGACGTTGAAGTCGATACGGGCGTGCTCAGGATCACAGGGACGCTCGTGGTGCACGACGTAACCGGGAAGTTACAGCGCCAGGCACACCCAAAATCCGAGGCAGGCCACCGCGGACTGACGCTGCCGGCTACCGTGCTGGGCATGCTCACGCAGCGCCGTGTCGAATCCGTCTACCCTATGGTTTTCCCGTCTAGCACCGGCACCTACCGCTGGCCCAACAACTCTCGGCGACAGTGGCGTCAGGCAATCGACGGGACCATCTACGAGGGCAAGACTCCCCGGGATTTCCGCAAGGCAGTAGCGACCCATCTGGACAAGCAGGTCGGTATCGAGGCGGCTCAGGCGCAGCTTGGTCACGGCTCGTCGGACATTACTGTGAAGTATTACGTGGAGCGCCAGCGGGAGGTTGCGGACTTTGCAGGAGTCATTGAAGGCATGTTTGAAAGTCGCGAGTAAGTGGCGAATTTCGCACCGCGATTGACTCAAATGGGCATAAAAAAATGGCCTGATCAACTGTCTGACCAGGCCTTCTATTGTGCACCCCCCCGGACTTGAACCGGGAACCCACTGATTAAGAGTCAGTTGCTCTGCCAATTGAGCTAGAGGTGCATATAAAACAGCGGAACAACCCGCGGCAACGTGTAACCCTAACACCCTAGGAGGGCAGGATGCCAATCGAGGCGAAAAAGCGGCGGTGACCAGCATCCGCTCCTGAAATTACTATCCTTGAACCCGTGACCGAACCGCGAAACTACGCCCTTTCAGACGACCTGCAGCTGGCTCTTGTCCTCGCCGATGCTGCCGATTTGATCTCCCGTGCCCGCTTCTCAGCCCTTGATCTCGTCGTCACCACCAAACCCGACCGCACCCCGGTGACGGATGCCGACCGGGCGGTCGAGCGCGCCATCCGCGACCTGCTGGCTGAACGGCGCCCCGATGACGGCATTCTCGGCGAGGAATTCGGCACGGCCGGATCGACCACGCACCAATGGATCATCGACCCGATCGACGGGACCGCCGGGTTCCTCCGCGGCATCCCGATCTGGGCCACCCTCATCGCCCTCGCCATCGACGGCGTCCCCGTGCTCGGCGTGGTCAGCGCCCCCGCGCTCGGCAAACGCTGGTGGGCCGCAACCGGCAGCGGCGCCTGGTCGAGCGATACGAGCGCCGCCGACAGCAGAGAAACGGATGCCGCTCCCACCCGCCTGCACGTCTCCGGCATCGAGACGCTCGCCGAGGCATCCATCAGTTATGGCAGCCTGCAGCAGTGGGACGCGGCCGGTCACCTCGATGAACTCATCACGCTGTCGCGCCAGGTCTGGCGCACCCGCGCCTATGGCGACATGTGGTCGTACATGCTGCTCGCCGAAGGGCACCTCGACGTCGCCGGCGAATTCGACCTACAGCCCTACGATATGGCTGCCTTGGCCCCGATCGTGCAAGAAGCCGGCGGCACGTTCACCTCGGTCGACGGCCGGTCGGGGCCATGGCACGGCAGCGCCCTGGCCACCAACGGGCTGCTGCACGCGGCAACCCTCGCTGTGCTCAACCCGGCCTAACGGCATCCACTCACCGGACCGGACCGTCCGAAGAGTGCGCCCGAAAGAGCGGTTTGCGTCCCCTCCTCACAGCGAGACACCTCATCCGGTGCCCGCCGAACCACCCCGACCGGCTGCCGGTAGCACTAAAACTAGACACCGGCACCCGGATCGTCGGGATATAAACCGTTGCGGGCGTTGCGCGCATCGAGCCGGCGCTGCCGCCAGGCCCGAGGATTCAACAGCAGAATCGGCTTCGGGATGCGCAGCGCGTACCCGGTCGGCAGAATCCAGCCGTAGCGTTTGGCCAGCAGCGACAGCGCAGCTCCGCTGAGAATTGCGACCCCGCTGCCGATCGCGACGAAACCGAGCTTGCTCAGAATGACCATTTCGGTGCTCGCCAGCAACGCGCTCGTGGCATAGAGCGTGTTGCCGCCGAAGATCGTCGGCACCTTGAGCAGGGAGATGTCCCGCACCATACCGCCGCCGACTGCGGTGATGATGCCGAGCAGAATCGCCGGGAGCCAGCCAAGATTAGCCTCGAGCGCCTTCTGCGCGCCGACCGCCGACCAACAGCCCACGGCGAGCGCGTCGAGCAGCAGCAGTACGCGGCGGGTCCAGCGACCATTGAAAGTCACGAAGTAGGCGATGACCCCGCCGAGGATGGCGCAGATCAGGTAGGCCGGGTCGAGCAGAGCGGCCGGCGTACCCTGCTGCAGCAGCGTGTCGCGAATCATGCCGCCGCCAAGCCCACTCATGATCGCGAGCACCACGAAGCCGACAATGTCGAGGCGTGCGGTGCGCGCGGCGACGCCGCCGAGAATGGCGTTGGCGAGCACGCCTGCCAGGTCCACGAAGCGGATTACCTCAAACAGCGTCTCCGACTCAGTGTTCACTTGCTCCATTCTCCTACTCTCGGGGTGTGAGCCGCGCACCTACAGTTAGGGAATGAGGATCAACGCTTTTTCCGACGTGTGTCTGCGGGTCGTCATGCTGCTGGCAGCGGCGCCGGAGAGCGCCACCTACACCTCACGGGTCGTCGCCGCCGAGGTCGGCACGCCGTACAACCATGTCACCAAGGCCATCAGGCGGCTCGGCGAGCTCGGTCTGGTCGAGGTCATCCGGGGGCGCACCGGCGGTGTCCGCAGCAACATGCTCGGGCGCGAGGCCACCGTCGGGGCGCTCCTGCGCCAGCTCGATACCCGCACCGATCTGGCAGCGTGCGACTCGCCCAATGGCCCCTGCCCATTATTGAGTGGATGCGGCCTCCGCGGCGCCCTGCGTCGGGCGCGGGAAGCCTTCTACCGCGAGCTCGACGGCATCGTCATCGCGGCTCTTCCACACGGAAAACCGGGAGGACCGGTTCTGGTCGAACTCGGTCTGGTGCGATAGGACTAAAGTCCCTAATTTCTACGACTTGTAGAAAACATCCGTTTAACTGGTATATGAAATGCTACTTTTGCTAGAGACCCCACAAACGGGCGTCGCCACGCAGAAGGAGTATTTATGCTTTCGCCCCAGTCTCTCCCCCTCATCGAAGCCACCCTGCCGCTGGTCGGCGAGCGGATGCCCCAGATCGCGAAGAACTTCTACAACCGCATGCTCACCGCTCACCCCGAACTATTCGACGAGCTGTTCAGCCGCTCCAACCAGAAGAACGGCACGCAGCAGCAGGCCCTTGCCGGCAGCATCGCCGTCTTCGCGACCCATATGGTGGCGAACCCCGATATCACGCCGGAGGCCATGCTCTCCCGCATCGCCCACAAGCACGTCTCGCTCAATATTCAGCCCGAGCAGTACGACATCGTCTACAAGTACCTGTTCGAGGCTATCGCCGACGAACTCAGCGACGTCATCACCGCCGAGATCGCCGCCGCCTGGACCGAGGTCTACTGGCTGATGGCCCACGCCTTGGTCAAGATGGAGAACGGCCTCTACGCCGGACTCGCCAGCGACAAGCCGCTCGCCCCCTGGATCGTCGTGAAGAAAGAAGCGGCCGGAACCGACGCTGTCACGTTCACGCTCGAACCGGCCGATGACACCCCCGTGACGCCCGCCCTGCCGGGCCAGTACGTCAGCGTAACCGCCGTCATGCCCGACGGTATCCGCCAGGTGCGTCAGTACTCGCTCTCGGCCGGCACGGCCACGACCCGAGTCTTCACCACCAAACTCGACGCCGACGGGGAGGTCTCCCCCGTGCTGCACCGCGATGTGCAGGTCGGCGACACGCTCATCCTCTCCGTGCCGTGCGGCGACATCACCCTCGATGCGGGCACCGGCCCGTTGATCCTGGCCTCGGCCGGAATCGGCTGCACGCCCAGCGCCTCCATTTTGCGTTCCCTGGTCGACTCTGGCTCGAAGCGTGCGGTGCGTGTGCTGCACGCCGAGAGCAACCTCGAGCGCTGGGCGCTGCGCGACCAGATGAACGAGGACGTCGCCTTGCTGGAGGCGGCCGAACTCGAGCTCTGGCTGGAGATCCCGAGCGAGGGCTACCACGAGGGCTTCATGTCGCTGGAGAACGTGACCATCCCGGAGGATGCCTCGGTATACCTTTGCGGTCCGCTCCCGTTCATGCGCAGCCTGCGCTCCCAGGCGCTGCAGTCCGGCATACCGGCCGACCGCATCCACTACGAGATCTTCGGCCCCGACCTCTGGCTCGCCAACGCCTGACCTCGGCAGCCTGGCGCGGGTCCCGCGCTAGGCTGAGTCGTGGATACTAACGGCGGCATCGAGACCGAGCTCAAGTTTGACGTCGACGAAACGACGCTGCTGCCCCGCTTATACGATCTTCCCGGGGTGCAGATGATTGCCGCGCCGGTCACCCATGATCTCGAGGCCATCTACTTCGACACGGCCGACCTCGTGCTGGCCGCCCAACACGTCACCCTGCGTCGCCGCACCGGCGGCGATGACGCCGGGTGGCACCTGAAACTGCCGCTTACGGCCGGGCGCCGACGCGAAATCCACGCACCGCTGGGCAAGCACACACTCGATGAAGCGGATACCGTCCCCGAGTCGCTCGCCCAGCTCGTGCGGTTTCACGTGCGGGACGCTCCACTCGTTCCCGTGGCCCGACTGAACACCAAGCGGGTGGTGCATGCCCTGATCGGCGTGGGCGGCGATACCCTCGCGGTGTTCTGCGACGACCACGTTCAGGCCGAGCGCCTCACCCCCGATCCGGCCCTGGCGGGTTGGCGTGAATGGGAGCTCGAACTCGTGGATGGTCCGAACGACCTGCTCTACGCCGGGGAGTCCCTGCTCGCGTCGAGCGGCGTCCACTTATCGCTGCATGCCTCAACGCTGGCGCGCGCGCTCGGCGACCGATTTCCCGATCAAGCCGGCCAGCTAGGTGCGGTGCCCCGTCGGCCCCGGTCTTCCGGGTGGGCCGGCGACGTATTGGTACTGAGCCTGCACGAACAGTACGAGGTGCTGCGCACCCAAGATCCACACGTGCGGCAGACAACGGCCAAAAGCGTGCACGCCATGCGCGTCGCCACTCGTCGGCTGCGCTCGGTTCTCGCCACCTATCACTCCCTGCTCGATGCGACCGTGGTGCCACACCTGCGCAGCGAACTCGCCTGGCTCGCGACCGTTCTGGGCGGCTCGCGCGACGAAGAGGTGCTGCAGCGCCGCTTCACCGGCCACCTCGACCGCGAACCTGAGGGGCTGCTGCTCGGCCCGATTCGCCAGCGCCTCGGCAGTCGCGCCAATACGGACACCGACACGGTGTATCACGCGCTCCTGACTGCCCTCAACAGCCACCGTTACTTTCGGCTGCTCGATGCCCTCGCGGCGCTCGTGACCTCACCACCATTCACGGGCGTGGCCAGGCAGGAAGCACGCACAGTCGTGCCGGCACTGATAAATAGGGAATGGAAGAAACTGCGCCGTGCGGTGCGAGCCGCCACCAAGACAGTGCCGGGAGCCGAACGCGACCTCGCCCTGCACAAGGTGCGCAAACGAGCCAAGCGGCTGCGCTATGCGGCCGAGACGACGCATCCGCTCAGCCGCAAGCGCGCCTTTGCGGTCAGTGCGTTCGCCCAGAAACTCCAGACTATTCTCGGCGACCAGCACGACAGCGTCATCGCCCGCGAGCGTCTGCTCAAGCGCGGCGCGGTCGACGCCTACTTACGCGGCGAAAACACCTTCAGCTACGGTCGCCTGCACGCCCTGGAGCAGCAGAAGGCAGCCGAAGTGGAGTCGAAGTTTTGGAAGTCGTGGAAGAATCGCCCGTGATTGCCCGGGCACGGACGAAACGGTTAACGTAGGGAAAACGCAAGCCGCCATTTTGCCGCCAAGAGTCACGCAACACACCGCAACTGGGCTAGGCTCGCTGCCGCCACCTTAGGAAAGCAGAGTTCATGACTGTTTCACCCCTCATCTGGGTCATCACCATCGTTGTCATCCTGGCTTTGCTCGCCTTCGACTACTTCTTTCATATTCGCAAGGCGCACGTTCCCGCGCTGAAGGAAGCCGCCCTGTGGTCCTCCATCTACGTCGGCCTGGCCATCCTCTTCGGCATCCTGGTCTTGTTCTTTGGCGGCAGCACGATGGGATCGGAATACTTCGCCGGCTACATCACAGAGAAGGCGCTGTCCGTGGACAACCTGTTTGTCTTCCTGATCATCATGGCGAGCTTCCGAGTCCCCCGCGAGGACCAGCAAAAGGTGCTGCTGTTCGGCATCGTCTTCTCCCTGATCGCTCGCACCGGGTTCATCTTTCTGGGCGCGGCGCTGATCAATTCCTTCGCCTGGGTATTCTACATTTTCGGTCTGATTCTGCTGATTACGGCGGGTAATCTGCTCAAGCCCGAAGCACACGGCGATAACCAAGCGGATAATTTCATGATCCGCCTGGCCAAACGGAGCTTTCACACCACCGAGCACTACGACGGCGACAAGCTGTTCACCATGCACGAAGGCAAGAGGGCACTGACGCCCATGCTGTTGGTCATGGTGGCGATCGGCGGTACGGACATCCTGTTCGCATTGGACTCCATTCCCGCGATCTTCGGGCTGACCCAGAACGTCTACATCGTCTTTACCGCGACCGCGTTCTCGCTGATGGGACTGCGCCAGCTGTACTTTCTGATCGACGGGCTCCTGGACCGGCTGATCTACCTCTCGTACGGCCTCGCGTTCGTCCTGGCGTTCATCGGCGTCAAGCTGGTGCTCCACGCGCTCCACGAGAACAATCTGCCGTTCATCAACGGCGGTGAACCGGTCCCGGTCGTGGAAATCAGCACGGGGCTGTCCCTGAGCGTCATCATCGGAGCACTCACGATCACCGTCGTGGCCTCGCTGCTGAGCAAGGCGGGTAAAGCCCAAACCTCCATCAACAACGCGCGTCGCCACGCGGTCAGCTACCTCGATCTGGATTACACCGCTGATCTGGCCGAACGCGAACGGATCTACCGAATGCTGACCGAGGAAGAAGAACAGGTTCTGGCCATGGACCTGAAATACCGCAACAAGGCCAAGGACATCGACCGCATCCGAGAGCAGGTAGCTGAGGCGCACCGGCAGCACGATGACTATCTGGCCCGGTAGAGCGCGCCGGAGCGCCTAACTTCGCCGAGCTCGCTGTTGACAGCAAGTGGGCGCGGGGAGCAAGCTGTGGCACACAACGGTGTCGCGCGTTGATGCGCGGCGCTATGGAAACTTCTCAGTGAGGAGAAGCCCGTGCAGATTCCGGCTCCGTTTGAATATGTCCGTGCCAGTTCGGTGGACAACGCCCTCGCCCTGCTCGATCGTCACGGGCCCGAGTCCCGGGTGGTCGCCGGCGGTCACAGCCTGCTGCCCATGATGAAGCTACGCCTGGCCCGGCCGGACTGGCTCATCGACATCAATGACCTGTTCGAGCTCGATTACCTACTGGTTGACACAGTGCCTAACAACGGCCGTGTGTTGCGTATCGGCGCCATGACCCGGCACACGACACTACTCGAATCCGACGATATCAAGCGGCTCTTTCCCATCGTCATCGATGCCGAACGGGTCATCGCCGACCCGATCGTGCGCAATCGCGGCACCATCGGCGGCTCGCTCTGCCAAGCCGACCCGGCCGAAGATCTCTCCACGGTGTGCCATGTGCTCGAAGGGGTCGCCGTCGTTCGCGGGCCGGCCGGTGAGCGGATGCTGTCGATGGCCGAATTTCATCGCGGCCCGTACGAGACTGCGGTCGCCCAGAACGAACTACTAATCGAGGTGCGCGTGCCGATTCGGGACGACTCCGGCAGCGCCTATGAAAAGGTCGAACGCCGGGTCGGAGACTGGGCCGTTGCTGCGGCCGGTGCGAGCGTGACGCTTGCGGCCGATGGCACGATCAGCCACGTGGCTGTCGGCCTCACGGCGGTCGGACTGGACCGCAACGTCACCGAGGTTGAGGCCGTGCTCGTCGGCCAGGCCCCCACCGAGCAGCTCTTCGTTGAGGCCGGCCGCCTGACGTCACTAGCCTGCGATCCCCTCGCCGACCAACGCGGACCGGTCGACTACAAGCGGCACCTCGCCGACGAACTGACTCGTCGGGTGCTGCGGGCGGCCTGCCGCCGCGCTGCGGCATCCATTTCAGACATCACGATTTAGGAGTTGAGCCCGATGCAGATCAGCATGACCATAAACGGCACTTTCGTCACCCGCGAGGTCGAACCGCGCGTGCTGCTCGTACACTTCATTCGCGACGACCTGCGGCTCACCGGAACGCACTGGGGCTGCGACACCACCAACTGTGGCACCTGTGTCGTACTGATGGACGGCCAACCGGTGAAATCGTGCACCGTGCTCGCTGCCATGGCTGACGGACACACGATCACAACCGTGGAGGGACTCGCCAACGGCGCCACCCTCGACCCCGTGCAGCAGGGCTTCATGGAGGAGCACGGCCTGCAGTGCGGTTTCTGCACCCCCGGCATGATGCTCACCGCCCGCGCCCTGCTCGACCACAACCCGCACCCCGAACCGCTGCAGATTCGCGAGGCCATCTCCGGGCAGATCTGCCGCTGCACCGGCTACGCCACCATTGTGCGATCGATCCAGTGGGCCGCCGAGCATCCCGCCGGTGCAGCCCCGGAAACGACCACGTCCGAATCAACCGAGCAAGAGGTGCACGCATGACCATCCTCGAGGACCGCCCGTCGAACCCGGCCGCCGGCGACCACGATCGGCCCATCGGCCACGGCCGCATGCAGCGCAAGGAGGACCCGCGTTTCGTGCGCGGCAAGGGCCACTATGTCGACGACATCGTATTGCCCGGCATGCTGCACGGCGCCATTCTGCGCGCTCCCGTTGCCCACGCCCGGCTGGTCTCGATCGATACGACCGAGGCGCTTGCGCACCCCAAGGTGCTCGCTGTGATCACCGGCACCGACCTGCAGGCCCTCGGCCTCGCCTGGGCTCCGACCCTCTCGATGGATGTGCAGGCCGTGCTGGTCACCGACAAGGTGCGCTTCCAGGGCCAGGAGGTCGCTTTCGTCGTCGCCGAAGACCGCTACGCCGCCCGAGACGCCCTTGAACTGATCCAGGTCGAGTACGACGTGCTACCGCCCGTCGTCGACGCCCGCAAGGCGATGGATCCGAGTGCTCCCATCATTCGCGACGACCTTGCGGGCCGCACCGACAACCACATCTTCGACTGGGAAGCCGGCGACAAAGCCGAAACGGATGCCGTCTTCGCGAGCGCCGACGTCGTGGTGAAGCAGGAGATCGTCTATCCGCGCGTGCATCCGGCGCCGATGGAAACCTGCGGCGCCGTCGCCGACTTCGACCCCATCGACGGCCGCCTCACCCTGTACGAGACGACGCAAGCGCCACATGCCCACCGCACCCTGTTCGCGATGGTCTCCGGCATTCCCGAGCACAAGATTCGGGTGGTCTCCCCCGACATCGGCGGCGGGTTCGGTAACAAGGTCGGAATCTACCCGGGCTATATCCTCGCCGTCGTCGGCTCCATCGTCACCGGAAAACCGGTGAAATGGGTCGAGGACCGCTCCGAGAACCTCATGAGTACATCGTTCGCCCGCGACTACATCATGCAGGGCGAGATCGCGGCGACCAAGGACGGCAAAATCCTGGCCCTGCGCACCAACGTGCTCGCCGACCATGGCGCGTTCAACGCCACCGCCCAGCCCACCAAGTATCCGGCCGGGTTCTTCCACATCTTCACCGGCAGCTATGACCTCGCCGCAGCGCATTGCACCGTCACCGGCGTTTACACCAACAAAGCCCCGGGCGGGGTGGCCTATGCCTGTTCCTTCCGCGTCACCGAGGCGGTCTATCTGGTGGAGCGGATGGTCGATATCCTGGCCCGCAAGCTCGACATGGACCCAGCCGAGTTGCGCCTGAAGAATTTCATCAAGAAGGAGCAGTTTCCCTACGCCAACAAGACCGGCTGGGAGTACGACTCGGGCGATTACGAACCCACCATGCGGCTATCGATGAAGATGGCCGGCTATGACGAACTGCGCCGCGAACAGAAGGAGAAACGCGAACGTGGTGAGCTCATGGGCATCGGCATCTCGTTCTTCACCGAAACGGTCGGCGCCGGCCCGCGCAAAGACATGGACATTCTCGGCCTCGGAATGGCGGACGGCGCCGAACTGCGCATCCACCCCACCGGCAAGGCCGTCGTGCGCATCTCGGTGCAAAGCCAGGGCCAGGGCCACGAAACGACGTTCGCGCAGATCGTGGCGGAGGAGATCGGCATCCCGCCGGAAGACATCGATGTGGTGCACGGAGACACCGACCAGACGCCGTTCGGCCTCGGCACCTATGGCAGCCGGTCCACTCCGGTCAGCGGCGCAGCCGTGGCGCTCGTCGCCCGGAAGGTGCGGGAGAAGGCCCGGTTCATCGCCGCGGCCATGCTCGAGACCCGGCCGGAAGACCTCGAGTGGGAGAAGGGCCGCTGGTTCGTGAAGGGCGATCCGAGCGTGGGCAAGACCATCGCCGAGATCGCAATGGGCGCCCACGGTACGATCGCGCTGCCCGAGGGTATCGACGGCAACCTCGACGCCGAGGTCACCTACGATCCGCCCAACCTCACGTTTCCGTTCGGCGCCTACATCTGCGTCGTCGACGTCGACCCGGGTACCGGCCATGTCAAGGTGCGCCGCTTCATCGCCGTCGACGACTGCGGCACCCGCATCAACCCGATGATCATCGAGGGCCAGATTCATGGTGGCCTCACCGACGGTGTTGGCATGGCGCTGATGGAGATTATCGAGTTCGATGACGAGGGCAACTGCCTCGGCGGCTCGTTTATGGACTACCTCATTCCCACCGCCATGGAGGTGCCCGACTGGGAGACCGGCTTCACCGTGACCCCGTCGCCGCACCACCCGATCGGGGCGAAGGGCGTTGGCGAGTCTGCCACGGTCGGCTCGCCGCCGGCCGTCGTCAACGCCGTCGTCGATGCCCTCGCCCCGTTCGGGGTCGTGCACATGGATATGCCCTGCACGCCCGCCCGGGTGTGGGAGGCCATGCAGGGCCGCACGAGACCGCCGGTGTAGCATGCCCGAGATACAGTCTGTGCTGGAGCGGGAGCTCGAGGCGCGCCGCGAACCGTTCGTGCACGCGACCGTGGTGCGCGCGGTGCGTCCGACGAGCGCGCACGCGGGCGATACGGCGCTCGTGCGCTCGACCGGCGAGATCGAGGGTTTTGTCGGCGGAACCTGCGTGGAGGCATCCGTTCGCCTGTACAGCCTGCAGGTACTCGCAAGCCGCCAGCCGCTGCTGCTCAAGGTCGTCGCCGGTGTGCCGTCGAGCACTGTGGAGGACGGCGCGGTCGAGGTCTCCAACCTGTGCGTCAGCGGCGGGGCGATCGAAATCTTTCTCGAACCGCGCCTTCCGCTGCCACGACTGATCGTGGTTGGGTCGACGCCCGACGCCCAAGCCCTGGCCGCCCTCGCACCGCTGGTCGGCTTCGACCTCGTGCAAGCGGATGGCGCCTCTGCCGCCCTGCAGGCCGGCGACGCTGCGCTGATCGTCGCGTCCCATGGCCGAGACGAGGAGTCCGCGCTGCTGGCGGCGCTGGCTGTGGGAGTGCCGTACGTGGCGCTCGTGGCCAGTCCCAGGCGCGGTGCCGCGGTGCTCGCATCGCTCGACGTATCGCCGGAGCAGCGCGCGCGGGTTTTCAGTCCGGCGGGCCTTGACCTCGGGGCGCGAACGCCCGGGGAGATTGCGGTGTCGATTCTGGCGCAGCTGGTACAGGAGCGGGCCGGACGGGGGCATCCGCTTGGCGCGGCTGGTGCTGGCGCGGCGGTGGGAGCGTCGGTGGGAGCGTCGGATTTGGCGAGCGTCGCCGAGGCGCGTGCTGCCGAGGCGCCTGCCGCGGAGCCGAAGAACACCGGCGTCGTCCTCGACCCGGTCTGCGGCATGTCTGTGGCCGTGATGTCGTCGACTCTGCAGGTCGAGTTCAACGGTGAGACCGTCTATTTCTGTGCGGCTAGCTGCCGCAAGGCGTTTCTGGCGAATCCAAAGCAGTATGCACCCGCGCGGTAGGCACCCGCGCGGTAGACGCCCGACTGACCGATGGGGGTGGGTGCGTTGGTGACTTTGCCCGAGATCGTGCCCGACGTGGCCGCGCTGCAACGTGCCCTCGACGCCGAAAATTATCTGGCCGACGAAGGGCTCGCAACGGCGGTGTTCTTGGCCGTGCGCATGCGGCAGCCGCTGCTGCTCGAGGGCGAACCGGGGGTCGGCAAAACCGAGATCGCCAAAGCTCTCGCCCGATTGCTCGACACCGAACTGTTTCGGCTGCAGTGCTACGAGGGCATCTCTGCCGGTGAAGCACTGTACGAGTGGAATTACCCCCGTCAGCTGATCGGCATCCGTTTGGCCGAGGCGCACGGGGTCGAACTAGCCGAGACCGAGCTGTTCGGCCGCGACTACTTGCTGCGTCGCCCGCTGTTGCAGGCGATCGAGTACGCGGGACCGCGGCCGGCCGTGCTGCTGCTCGACGAGATCGACCGGGCCGACGCCGAGTTCGAAGCCTTCACCTTCGAGCTGCTCGCCGAGGCGGCGGTCACCAGCAATCGCACCCGCGACCTGCACGACGCGCTGACCCGGCGCTGTCTCTATCACTGGATCGATTACCCGGGGCCGGAGCGGATCGCGCAGATCGTGCGCCGGCGGGTGCCGAGCAGTTCACAGGCGATTGCGACCGAGGCCGCACAGGCCATTACCCGTCTGCGTTCGCTTGACCTAATCAAGCCGCCCGGAATCGCCGAGGCCATCGATTGGGTGGGAGCGCTCGGGGCGCTCGGTATCGAGCAGCTCAGCCGCCGGGCGGTCGAGCAGACCTGGGGTTTCGTGCTGAAGAATCGTGACGATCTAAATCTCGCTGCCGCTCGCGGCGGCGCCTGGGTCGCGCAGGCTGCCGATGCCTGAGCGCGAAGAACGTGGCAGCGAGCCTGGCGGCAGCGCACCGGCACTCTGGACCGCCTCAAGCGGGTCGACGCCGAACCTGATGACCACAGGCGGGAATCCGCTGATCGAGGCGGCGTCCCTCGCCGCCGGTTTCAGTACCGCTTTGCACCGCGCCGGACTCCCGGTGTCGCCCGACCGGGCAGCCCGGCTGGCCGAGGCGCTCCGCCTCGTCCCTCCCACCGACCGAGCCGCCCTGTACTGGGCCTGCCGGATCGTGTTCATCTCCCAGCAGCAGCACCTCGCCCGGTTCGACGCGGTGTTTAGCGCCGTCTTCGACGGCCGACTCGACCCGGTCGAAAGCCGCGGCGATCCCAACGCTCCCCCGGCGATCGGCTCGGAAACCCGTTCCAAGGCCGCCCCACCGACCAATCGTCCGGCCGCTACTCCCGAGTCTGGGGACGAACGCCCGCCGGCCCCGTTGCCGGGCACCGACTCGAGCGACACCGATACCACGGGCCCGGAACGCGACGCCATCCTCGCCCTGGCCTCAAACGACGAACACCTGCACGACATGGCGTTCGCTGACCTCGCCCCCGACGAACTTGCCCGACTGCGCCAGCTCGTCGCTCGCATCGTGCTGTCGACGCCAACCCGGCGCAGCCGCCGCCGGCATCCGTCGCCGCACAACCGTGACCGGCTCGATCTGGCCCGCACCGTGCGAGCAGCGCAGCGCAGCGGCGGCGATCCTATCGCCCTGCACCACGCCCGCCGCCGGTCGAAACCGCGCCGACTCGTGCTGCTCTGCGATGTGTCGGGCTCGATGGAGCCGTACACGAGGGTCTTCCTGTCGCTGCTCCAAGGCGCGGCGTCCGGTGCGCGGGCCGAAGCCTTCGTGTTCTCCACCCAGCTCACCCGGCTGACCCGCCAGCTCGCGCTCCGTGACCCGGACCAGGCGCTCGCGCAGGCGGCCGCCACCGCGACGGACTGGGCCGGCGGTACTCGGCTGGCCGCGAGCATCCGTCGATTCATCGATGATTTCGGGCGGCGCGGCCTGGCCCGGGGAGCGGTGATCGTGGTGTTCTCCGACGGTTGGGCGCAGGACGACCCGGCCGACGTCGACGCCCAGATGGCACGCCTGCGCCGACTCGCGCACCGCATTGTCTGGGTGAATCCACGCAAGGTCGCCGTCGATTACCGGCCGCTCGTGGGCGGTATGGCAGCCGCGCTCCCCTACTGCGATGCCTTCGTCAGCGGCCACAGCTACGCGGCCCTGATCGAGGTGGCGGCCGCGATTCGCGGTGACCCGCCAGCATCCGATCAACGTGCAATCTCCCACCAACCGACCTGACCCAGCAGAGGACACCCTGATGCAAATCGACACCACTTTCACCGTCATCGCCCCCGTCGACACGGTGTGGAACACCCTGATGGACTTCGAACGCGTCGCTGGTTGCGTGCCGGGCGCACAGATTCTGAACAAACTCAGCGACGACAACTACCAGGTCGGCATGAAGGTCAAGCTCGGCCCGATCACCATGCAATACCGCGGGCAGATGAACGTCGACGAACGCGACGTCGAGGGGCACCGCGCAGTCTTCTCCGGCAAGGCCCAGGAAACCCGCGGTCAGGGCACCGCGCAGGCCACCGTCACGCTCGAACTGGTCGAAACCGACGGCGTGACCCAGGGCACGGTCAGCGCCGACCTGTCGCTTTCCGGCAAGGCGGCGGCGATGGGCAAGGGGGTCATCAGCAGCGTCACCGAGCAGATGATAGGTCTGTTCGCCGGCAATCTGCAGGACCTGATCGAGGGCAGTACCCGTGCTGATTCAGACGGTGAAGCGGATGCCGCAGCCACGGCCGCCGACAGTGCTGCCACCCGCGTAGGCGAGCACGTCGACGACCCGGGCGCCCTCGCCCAGGGCTCCCCCCGTGCCGTCGCCGATATGAGTGAGATTCCACCCGGTGATGCCCCGGCCACCGACACCCACCCCGACGTCACGCCGGATGTCCCCGCCCGGCCCGCCACGCCGCCGGGCCCCCTTCCGCCGCGCACGACTCCCGCTGGTGGGCACCGCGGGGCCCCGTACCGGGCAGCGCCGGCTCCGAGCCTCGACGCTCTGAGCCTGGTCAAGGGCGTCATCGCCGACCAGCTGAGCGACCCGGTGAAACTTGTAGGTCTGCTGGCCACGGTAGCGTTCATCGCATACCGAATCGGTCGGCGGGCATCCGGCCGCTAGAGTCTACCGACGACAGAAGGGAGCCCGGCATGCGTGAAGTTCTCAATACCCTCTTCGCTGGCTGGCAGGGCGGCGCGACGGCGGGCCTCGCTACCGTCGTGCGCACCTTCCAGTCAGCACCTCGGCCGGCCGGCGCATCGATGCTGGTCAACGCTGACGGCACGGTGGCCGGATCGGTCTCGGGCGGCTGCGTCGAGGGCGCCGTCTACGAACTGGCCACCCAGGTCGCCGCGGATGGCGTACCGGTGCTCGTGCGCTACGGTATCAGCGACGACGACGCCTTCGCGGTGGGGCTGACCTGCGGCGGCATCCTCGACGTCTTCATTGAACCCGTTTCCCGCGGCACCTTCGCACTGCTCGAGGGGGTGCACGACGACGTGGATGCCGGGCGCCCGGTGGGGGTCGCCACGGTGATCGAGCATCCGGATGCCAGCTGGATCGGCCGCCATCTCGTGGTGCGCCCGCATGGATTCGAGGGCGATCTCGGTTCGGACCGCGCCAACCACGCCATCGGCGACGACACCCAGGGGTTGCTCGCCGCCGGCCGCAACACAACGCTCACCTACGGTCCAGACGGCGAGCGTCGTGGCGCGGGCATGCGGGTGTTCTTTGCGAGCTACGCGCCCCGGCCCCGCCTGCTCGTCTTCGGAGCGATCGATTTTGCCACCGCTCTGGCCCGGCTCGGAACCTTTCTCGGCTACCGAGTCACGGTCTGCGATGCCCGTGGCGTGTTCGCCACCGCCGCTCGCTTTCCCGGGGTCGACGAGATCGTGGTGAGCTGGCCCGACCGTTACCTGCGCGAACAGATCGCGGGCGGCCTCATCGATCCCCGCACGGTCATCTGTGTGCTCACCCACGACCCGAAATTCGACGTTCCCCTGCTCGCCGCCGCCCTGCACGGCCCACCGGTGGCGTACATCGGCGCCATGGGATCCCGCCGCACCCACCTCGACCGGCTGGAACGGCTGCGCGCAGTCGGAGTGACCGACACGCAGCTGGCCCGGCTGCGCAGCCCGATCGGCCTCGACCTCGGCTCGCGCACGCCCGAGGAGACGGCGGTCTCGATTGCGGCCGAGATCATCTCGCTGCAGTGGAGCGGAAGCAACGCTCCCCTGCACACGCGCGTTGACTCGATTCACCACGACGATCTGGTCGACCCGAACCCGCCGCTGGCGCCATCCCTGCCGTCATCGTCATCGTCATCGTCATCGAATCAGGCTGTGGATAGCGCGTCCAATCAACGAACCGGCCTGCGCAGCTAGCCATCGGCAGCGCCCCCAATTCGACCCGAAACTGCCCGGCCCCTTCCCGGGTTTTTCGCAAGAAGCCAACTCTGGTCCCTTGGGCAAGCATCAGACCTGCGAGATGCTCGCTTTCCGCCCCATGAACAAGCGCCAGTCACAAGATGCCACCTTGACCCGATGGCATGCCCTGGGCGCCACAGGCTGGCAGCGATAAGCTCGACGGATGGCTCTCGCATCCACTGTCCCCGTGCAGTTTGCACAAAGCACTGACCGACCCGGAGCCCGATGAGCATTCTGGACGCCGTCAGGTCAGTGCTGTTCGTGCATGCCCACCCCGACGATGAGACCATTGGCACCGGCGGCCTCATCGCGCATCTCGCGAGCCGCGGTATTCGCATCACCCTGGTCACGGCCACGCGCGGTGAGCGCGGTGAAGTCATCGTCGGACCGCTCTCGAATCTCGCTGGCACCGCGGCCCTAGCCGAAGAGCGCGAGCGTGAACTCGAGCGCGCCGCCCGCACGCTCGGCGTCCACGATTGCTTTTGGCTCGGCGAGGTACCGGTTCGCGCGCCTGGGCTGCCCGAACGCCGTTACCGCGACTCCGGCATGGAGTGGATTCGCTCCGGCTTGGCCGGCCCAGCCGCCGATTCCGAAGAGGATGCCCTTGCCCGCGCTCCGCTCGACGAGGTCACCACCGACCTCGTCGCCGTTCTCCAGCACGTGCAACCGAGCCTCGTCATCAGCTACGACGCCACCGGCGGCTACGGCCACCCAGACCACGTGCGCGTGCACGACGCCGCGCTCGCCGCCAGCCGAGCACTCGCCATTTCGTACGCCGAAATTCTCGACACGCCCACAGCGGATGCGGAGTGGTTCGATTTTGAGACCCAGCGCGCCACCGTCGTGGCTGCCCTGCGCTGCCACGCCAGCCAGCTCAGTGTCGACGGCGACGACATCGTGCACTCCGGCGGCCAGCGGCAACCCATCCGCCCATCGATCGGTCTCCGCCTGCGCTGACCATAGCATCCGCTTAAACCAGATGAGGCCACCCAGGGGTGGCCTCATCCAAGACAAAACAGCGTGTGACAGAACCGATGGTGGAGATGCGGGGAATTGAACCCCGGTCCACTGCTGTGGTCATATGCCTTCTACGGGTGTATCCAGTGAAATCGCTTTCTCGGCCCCGGAATTTGCCACTGGCATCTACTCCGACAGGCCCAGCCTTCGTTTAAGTCCCTCTACATCCCGTGGCTCAATGTAGAAGCAATCTCTCTAAATGGCGTCAGGATCCGGGTAGAGAGCATTCCCGGTCTGGCGGACTTCTTTAGTGCTTTCGCTTAGGCAGCGAGAGCGAAGTCAGTGCGCTTTGAATTGGCACTTATTGTTTTGCAGAGATCGTTTACGAGATAACCCTGCATCCTCGACCCGCTTCTCACAATTGCGCAAACAATGTCGAAACCGATCATCCCCCTACACATCACACGCTTTACAAATTGAAAGCTCATGCGATGGGTTCGTGTCACACGCTGTTGAATTACCAATCTGCACCAGTTGCGGGGCAGCCCTCCATACTACTACAGAAGTCCCTAGTCGCCTAGTCGCCGAGGTGCCGTTGTGCCGATATCGCGCGGTCCGATTCGCGCTTGTCGGTGCGTTCCCGCAGCGTCTGGCGCTTGTCGTACTCTTTCTTACCCTTGGCGACGGCGATCTCAACCTTGGCCCGACCATCCGCGAAGTAAATCCGCAGCGGAATGAGCGTATAACCGCCCTCCTTGGTCTTGTGGCTGATCTTGATGATCTCCTTCTTGTGAAGCAGGAGTTTGCGCTTGCGGCGCGGCGGGTGGTTGGTCCACGAGCCGCCGGAATACTCCGGGATGTGCACCGCATCCAGCCAGGCCTCGCCGCCCTCGATGAAGGCGTAACCATCGACCAGGGTGGCCCGGCCTGCGCGCAGCGATTTGACCTCGGTGCCGCTCAAAACCATTCCAGCCTCGTAGGTGTCACTGATGAGGTAATCATGTCGGGCCTTACGGTTGGTCGCCACGACCTTTTCGCCACGTTCCCTGGGCATGTACCTCACCTCAATTCGTAGTCAGTTCAGATACTGTAAGCGGATGCCGTCGGCCGAACCGGCAGGCAGCCTACTAGTCTACCGGCCCCGCGCCCGATCGCTGTGCGCGGGCCTGCACTTGAGGTTCAAACCTTGAGGTAGCGGGTGATGGCGAAGTTGGCCGAGAACGCGGCGAGCACCGCGCCGACCACGAGCAAGATGGGTACCACGACGAGCGCGTCGTCCATACCGACCAGGGCGAAGCCGGTGAGTCTGGCCCCGAGATACCCCTGCACGAAGAAGTAAACGAGGGCCAGGATCGCGCCGCCAGCCAGCAACGAGCCGAGCAGCGCCGCGAAGACGCCCTCGAGAATGAACGGCGTTTGAATGAACCGGTTGCTCGCGCCGACCAGTCGCATAATGCCGAGTTCGCGACGTCTGGAGAACGCCGACAAACGGATGGTCGTTGCAATCAGCAGCGCTGCCGCGATCAGCATCAACCCGGCAATACCAATGGCCGTGTAGCTCGCTACGTTGAGCACCGAAAAGATCTGATCAAGATATTTACGCTGGTCAGCGACATTTTCTACGCCGACTACCCCGGATAGGCTCTCCACGAGCACGGCGGACTGAGAGGGATCGTTGAGGTTGACCCAGAAGGTCTGGTTCAACTGATCCGCGGTGACATAATCGGCGACCGGGTTGCCGGCGAACTGCTTCTTGAAATTCTCGAAGGCCTGCTCGTGCGTCTCAAAGTAATAAGTGTCGATGAACGGCGCCAGGGTCGGCGATTCGAGCAGGGCCTCGACGGCTGCAATCTGCTCCTTCGAGGCGTCGCCGCCGGTGCAGGTTTCGCCCGGCGAGATGTCAGAACACATGTAGATGCCGACCTGCGCCTTGTCGTACCAGAAGTTCTTCATCTGGCCGATCTGCATCTGCATCAGCACGGCCGCACCAACGAAGGTCAGCGAGATGAAGGTGACGAGCACCACAGAGACGACCATGGATGCGTTGCGTCGCAGGCCGTTCGCGGCCTCGGAGAGCACCAGTCCGAGCCTCATCGGTTCGGCCCCACGTTCTGTTCGCCGGTTTGGTCTGGTTTCTCTCCTGGTGCTCGCAGGCCGAGTTTCTCGGCGAGGGTGAGCTGTTCGGGGGCGTCGTCAGGGGCGTCGTCAGGGGCGACCGGAAGAACCGGGCGCGCCATCGGCGGCGTGGCCCCTGCAAGACCGGCCTCTTGCGCAGCAGGAGATTCGGCGGCGGGAGCCGGCACAACCGGTGTCGGAACAACCGGTGTCGGATCAACCGATGTCGGATCAACCGATGTCGGATCAACCGATGCGGCCGCTGCTGCAACCGCGGCTGCCGCCGCCTGGTGCAGCGATACGGAGGTTTCGGGAACCGGCGCCGACGGATGCGTCAACGAGGGTTGGGCCGCGGCCCGAGCCGCGACGGTGGCCGACGCGACCGGTACGGGTCCGCCCGCTGCGGCATCCGCTTCAGAACTGGGCACGATGGTCGGGATGGACGCGGTGGCGTAGCCGCCTTGACGTTCGTCACGCACGATCTCGCCGTTGACGAGTTCGATCACGCGGCGCTGCATCTTGTCGACGATGCCGGCCTCGTGGGTGGCCATGATGACGGTGGTGCCTCCCGCATTGATGCTCGCGAGCAGCGCCATGATCTCGGCGCTCGTGGTGGGGTCGAGGTTTCCGGTGGGCTCATCAGCCAGCAGAATCTGGGGCTTGTTCACGATGGCGCGGGCAATGGCCACGCGCTGCTGTTCGCCACCGGAGAGTTCATGCGGCAGGCGCTGCGCTTTCTCGGCCAGGCCGACCATCTTTAAGGTGTCGGGTACGGCTTCCTGAATGAAGCCGCGGCTTTTACCGATGACCTGCAGGCTGAACGCGACGTTGTCGAACACGGTCTTGTTCGGCAGCAGCCGAAAGTCCTGGAAGACCACGCCCATGTTGCGGCGAAAGTACGGCACCTTGCGGTTCGAGATCGACCGCAGGTCCTGGCCCAGCACGTGAATGCTGCCGCTGGTGGGCTTCTCCTCCTTGAGCACGAGCCGCAGGCAACTCGATTTTCCCGATCCGGAGGCGCCGACCAGAAAGACGAATTCGCCTCGCAAAATCTCGACGTCGATCGAGTTCAGTGCCGGCCGAGAGGTGCCGGGGTATTTCTTGGTTATGTGATCAAAGCGGATCATAGCTCTTAGAGCCTAGGCATCCGCGGCCGTTTTCCCTACAGCGACATACCCGCGGGCCCTAAGCCCCAGCAAGCCTTTAGCCTTCGGGTGCCTTCTTGCGCCAGCGGATGCCCGCCGAAATAAATCCGTCCAGGTCACCATCGAAGACGTTGCTCGGGTTGTTGACCTCGTACTCGGTGCGCAGGTCCTTGACCATTTGGTATGGCGCGAGCACGTAGCTGCGCATCTGGTCTCCCCAGCTCGCCGTGATGTTGCCGGCGAGTTCCTTCTTGGTCGCGGCTTCCTTCTCGCGCTCTAGCACCAGCAGCCGGGACTGCAGCACGCGCATGGCGGCTGCCCGGTTCTGAATCTGGCTTTTCTCGTTCTGACAGCTCACCACGGTGCCGGTGGGCAGGTGGGTGATGCGCACGGCGGAGTCGGTAGTGTTGACGGACTGGCCGCCGGGGCCGCTCGACCGGAACACGTCGACGCGAATGTCACCGTCGGGCACCTCGATCGACTCGGTCTGTTCGATCAGCGGCACGACTTCGACGGCGGCGAACGAGGTCTGGCGTTTGCCGGCCGAGTTGAACGGGCTCATTCGCACCAGGCGGTGCGTACCGGCCTCGACGCTGAGCGTGCCGAAGGCGTATGCGGCGTCAACCTCGAAGGTCGCGCTCTTGATGCCTGCCTCTTCGGCGTAGCTGATGTCGAGCACTGTGGTGCGGTAGTCGTGCTGTTCCGCGTAGCGCAGGTACATGCGCAGCAGCATTTCGGCGAAGTCGGCGGCATCCACTCCCCCGGCACCGGCGCGAATGGTGATGACGGCGTTGCGTTCGTCGAATTCGCCGTTGAGCAGGGTCTGCACCTCGAGCTCGCCGAGCAGTTTCTGCAGACTGGCGAGTTCGACGGTGGCCTCGTCGGCCAGTTCCTGGTCGCCCTGGCCGTCATTGGCCATCTCCACGAGCACCTCGAGGTCGTCGAGGCGGGCTCCGATGCTTTCGATGCGGGCCAGTTGCGACTGCCGGTGGCTGAGGTCGCTCGTCACCTTCTGGGCGTGCTCGGTGTCGTCCCATAAATCGGGCATGCCGGCCTCGCCGCTGAGGTCGTCAATCTCCCCGCGCAGTCGATCAATGTCGATTACCGAGCGGATGTCGCCGAACGTGGTCCGCAGCGCGGCGATCTGTACTGAGAAATCCAAGTCAATCATGTTCTGTTCAGCCTACCGGGCGACGGCTCGGTGATGCCTGGCTCGTGGGAGCACCGGGTGAACGGCACGGTCAGGAAAGCACGAACGGGATCGCTCTGCGAGTAGCATCGAAACCGATGAGCAACCACGAGCGCCCCTTCAGCCTGCGCTCGGTCGCCCTGGTCGCGTTTCTGCCGACCCTGCTGTTTTCGATCGGCGAAGGCGCGATCATCCCGCTGATCCCCGTGCTCGCAAGTGACCTTGGAGCTTCCCTGGCCATCGCCGGCGTGATCGCGGCGATGGTTATGCTCGGTGAGCTGGTCGGCGATATTCCCAGCGGCTGGATCGTTTCGCACATCGGGGAACGCAACGCGATGATCTGGGCATCCGCTCTCACAATCGGTGCCGTGGTCGTCTGCATTGTCGCTCCCAATCCGTTCGTGCTCGGTCTCGGCATCTTTCTAGTCGGCCTCGCCACGGCCATTTTTGCACTCGCCCGGCATGCCTTCATGACCAACTATGTGCCGTTGGTCTACCGAGCCCGCGCGCTGTCGACCCTCGGCGGCGTATTTCGAGCCGGCTGGTTTGTCGGCCCCTTTCTCTCGGCCGGCCTGATCCGTCTCACCGGCGGTACGCAGGCCGTATTCTGGGTGTTCATCATCTGCTGCGTCGCCGCATCAGCAACGCTGCTGTTGTTGCCAGACCCGTCAAAAACCTTCGTCACTCCCTCGGGTGATACTGCCATATTCGACGCCACCGACACGAGCACCGGCGCGATCAGCAGCACCGGAACGGCGCGACCGGCCGTGCCGGTGCAGGGATTGTTCCAGACCATTTGGAGTCACCGCGGAGTGCTTGTACGGCTCGGTACCGGAGCCGGCCTGATCGGTGCTATGCGCGCCAGCCGCACGGTGATGCTGCCGCTCTGGGCGGTCAGCATCGGCATCAGCGCCCCCGACACGGCATTGATCATCGGCATCGCCGGCGGCATCGATTTCGCCCTGTTCTATGTCAGCGGCCAGATCATGGACCGGTTCGGCCGCATCTGGAGCGCCCTGCCCTCGATGATCGGTCTCGGCGCCGGCCATCTGGCGCTCGCGTTCACCCACGACCTGCCGAGCAACGTCGAGTGGTTCATCGGCGTGGCCATGTTTCTCTCGCTCGCCAACGGGGTCGGTAGCGGCCTGTTGATGACGCTCGGCGCCGACCTCGCTCCGCGGCCGAATCCCGCACCGTTCCTGGGCGCCTGGCGATTCACGGCCGACTTCGGCAGCGCCGCAGCTCCCTTGGCGGTCGCCGGCATCACCGCTCTGGTCTCACTCTCGGTCGCCAGCGGGATGATGGGGACGATCGGCCTCTGCGGCGCGGTGCTGCTGCGCCGCTACATCCCGCGCTACGCCCCGCATCGCCCCGGCCGTCTGCTCTAGCCCTACAAACCCGACTGAGGGGAATGTTCACGGGGGCGCGCGTGTTGGGGCAGATATGCCCCTCATCGGAGAATACGAACCAAGCACCGCCCAGTGGGTGCGCGACCAGGTCGACCTGTACGAGAAGTCCGGCGGCACCGAGGGCACCACTCTGCGTGGTATGCCCGTGATCGTACTGACCACCGTCGGCCTCAAGAGCGGCAAGCTGCGCAAGGCGCCGCTCATGCGCGTCGAACACGACGGCCACTATGCGGCCGTCGCCTCGCTCGGTGGCAGCCCCAAGAACCCCGTCTGGTACGCCAACGTCATCGCGCACCCAGAGGTCGAGCTGCAAGACGGGCCACAGAAGTGGGACATGCGCGCCCGCGAGGTCACCGGCGAAGAAAAGGCCATCTGGTGGGAGCGCGCCGTGGCAACATTCCCCGACTACGCCGCCTACCAGGTCAAGACCGAGCGCGAGATTCCTGTTTTCGTGCTCGAACCCATCTAATAAGGGTGGCGAAAGCAACCACCCGCAAGGCGTCGATCGACCGGATCACGCTGCCCGACCTCGACGACGACGACGGGGCGCTGCTGCGCTCGGGTGACGGTCGCGAGGCCGAGCGCTACACCGGCGTGAGCCTCGACGGCCGCGACCTGACCGGCATCTCGTTCGGGAGTGTGAATTTGTGGGAGTCTCCCTGCATGAGACCAAGCTGCGCGGAGCATCCTTCTCGGAATGTCTCGCCACTGACCTGCACGCCCCGGTGTTCAGCGCACCACGCTCGAACTGGCGTGACGTGCCGATCAACCATGCTCGACTGGGCTCGGTCGAGGTCTACGAAGCGACGCTGCGCTCGGTGTACCTTAACGGGTCGAAGCTCGATTTCGTGAACCTGCGCAACGCCACCCTGACCGATGTGCTGCTGAGCAACTGCATTATCGACGAACTCGACCTCGGCAGCGCCACTGTACAGCGCCTCGAACTGCAGAACTGCCGCATCGGCACACTCGACGTCGGCGGCGCCAAGCTCATGGACGTCGACCTGCGTGGGGGCGACTTCGCGGCCATCCGCGGTCTCGAGGGCCTGCATGGCGCCACTATCGACGATGCTCAGCTCAGCTTGCTGGCACCGCTGCTCGCCGCCCACCTCGGCCTGCGCGTCGAATAGGCCCGGCTCGATAAGCGGATGCCCGGCGCCAGCCTCGCAGCACCGTGCCGCGCAGTCAACGGCGCAGGGTCAACGACACGGGTTCAGGTGCTCAGAATCAGGGGATCGCGACCGCGATCAGCTCGAGGTCGGACTTCGGCCGGTCTCGCTGCGTAGCGATCGCGGCCCCGGCGGCCACGCAGACCACGACGATCGCTATCTGCTGCAGCAGCGTGAAGGTCTCGCCGAGCACGAGCGCGCCGAACCCGGCGGCGATCACCGGGCCGAAGCTCGTGATGATCGCGTACAGGCGCGGGCTGATCCGTCGCAGAATGTAGGTGTCGAGCGTATACGGAAAGGCCGAGGAGACGACTCCCACGAGTAGGAGCAACCCGACGACGCCCCAGGTGAATGCCGACAGGTCGAGGGTGAACACGGCGAACGGCACCACGATCACGAGGCTGACCAGGCTGGCGATGGAGATGCCCTCAAGGCCGGAAAATTCGGTCGCCACTCGGCGGGTCAGCAAAATGTAGCAAAACCAGGAGGCCGCTGCGGTCAGGGCGAGCGCGATGCCGAGCAGGTTGAGCGTGCCATCCGACCAGGTCAGCAGAAACACTCCCCCGGCGGCGGCCGCGGCGCAGATGAAGTCTAGGATGCGGCGGCTGGTGACGAGGGCGAGAGCGAACGGGCCGAGAAATTCAATGGTCGCCGCAACGCCCAGCCCGAGCATGCTCACGGCCTGATAAAAGCTGAGATTCATCACGGCGAGCACGACGCCGAGGGCGAGCGGCGGCCAGATGCGGCTCCAGGTCAGGTTTTTGAGCTTGGGCCGGGCCAGCGGCAGCACGACGATCACCATGACGATCTGCCGGGCTGCTACGACGACGGGTGAGCCGACGAGGGGAATGAGCAGTCCGGCCAATGACGACCCGAAATTGATGCTGACTTCGGTGGCGAGCTGAGCTCCCGCACCGCTCAATTGGTCTCGCTGGGTGCGCACTCTGCTCCTGTCGGCGCCGTCGGGGCACCTACCGACAATACCGCGTGCGGCATCCGCTCTCAGAATGCGCGAGCGGGGCGACTTACGGCTGCAGTGGAACGAACTGGTATTCGCTTGTGAGATGTTCGTGCTGGCAGGCACCGCAATAGAGCACTCCGGAGACACGCATCGCGTCGACCCGTGAGGAGCATTGAACGACCTTGGGCCCACAGCATGGCGAAATCACCATGAAACCACCCGATTCGGCCGGATCGTGACCGCTCAATCCGCGGTCATGGTGCATTCCCTCGCAGGGGAGAAGAGACTCGAAGTCGAGCTGCTCCACACTGCGCTCATCAACTTCGTATCGGTCTACTAGTGCATGCATGATTTCACAGCCGTTCTCGGAGGTACTGAGCCGCCATGCTGGGCTACGTCAACCGGTGGCGACCAGCCCGGTTGAACGACGACCCGAGGTCGCCGGCGCTACCAACCGGGGACCGGGGCTGGAACGAGTGTCGACTGCGGTATAAAAATGCGGGGCTTCCTACGGGGAGGAGGCCTCTGTGTCGACTACGTGTCTGTGCATAGTACGCTTTCACCCTGAATACGCCAGTGTGATTGTGTGAGGCTCATTTCCCTCGTCGTGCACCGGCTCCGGCAGCTACAAACGCCTAGTGGAACACTGCCCGGGACACCGCAGTCACCTCGAGCGGGACCCCATCGGGAACCACGAGGGTAAGCACGGGTGGGCGCCACCACGACCGCAGGGTCACCGACGCGCTCTGCCCGTCAGCGGATGCCACACTCGTCACGCCGAGCGCCTCGAACGAGGGATGGGGAACGAGGCGCAGGTATTCATCCACCGCGGCTGAGACATCACCCGAGCGCAGCTGCGGACGTGGCCCCACCACGCCGACCTGCACCTCGCTGAGAGTGAAGGCCTCGGACCCGGCGAGCGCGGCCCCGTCGGCGAGGGTCAGCAGCCGCTTGTGCTCGAGGTAGAGCGAGGTTGCGGACAGCGCCACCAGCACGAGGCTGAGGGCGAGAAAGCCGTAGAAGATGATGAGCAGCAGGGTCGACCCGTCCTCGGCCCCGGCGTGCGGCAGACGGCGGGTCATTCGAGGCTGCCAAACCGGGACACGATCTGCGTCGATGCCGCGGTCATCGGTACGCTCGCACTCTGGCTGAGAGCGAGCAGGTTGGGCATGAGCGGCAGGGCGATGCCGATGCGCACGGTGACCGTCACGAGAGCCTGGCGGGTGAGGCATTGGCTCGGCCCACCGGAGCACTCGATCTGCACCTCGGCATCTCCGGCATCCAGTCCGTAGTCTTCGAGCGCGAAGGCCACTGCCCGCCGAGCGCGCTCGGTCCCCGTGGCTTGGTCCGGGGACTGCACGTAGACCCTGGCTGCCTGCCGCGCGGCGCCCTCCACGGCGAGCGCACCGCCCTGCAACGACGACAGGGCGAGCACGAGGTAGACCAGCGGAACCAGCAGGATCATTCCCGCTGTGATGAACTCCAGCGATGCCGAACCGGCCTCGCTCCCGGGCGCCCCGGAGCGACTATTCCAACGTCTCGACCGCGGCATGCGCGACCACCTCCAGTCCGCGCGGGGCACCGAGTAGGCCCATCAGCGGCAGTGGCGCCACCACGCGCACTTCGACGCTCGGGTAGTCAGTACTCAGTCCGTAGCGGGCGACCACGTCGGTGGCATAGGTCGCTCCGATGGCGGTCGTGATCAGATCGCGCGTTCGCGCAGCTCCGGCGGGCAGGCTGCTGTCGGCGAGCGTGGCATAGCGGGCGCCCTCGGCCGCCGCATCGAG
Source organism: Cryobacterium sp. Y62 (assembly GCF_002929785.1). Taxonomy (NCBI): domain Bacteria; kingdom Bacillati; phylum Actinomycetota; class Actinomycetes; order Micrococcales; family Microbacteriaceae; genus Cryobacterium; species Cryobacterium sp. Y62. Next base: position 150,429 of record NZ_PJJK01000116.1, read on the forward strand.
CACGGTGTTGCGAATGTGCAGCGCGAGCGCCAGCTGCATGACCATGAGTGTGAGAAAGGTCAGCAACGACACCACCATGACGAACTCGGCCACGGCGGAACCCGCCTCGTCGCGCAACGTGGGAAAGCGCAACCAGGCGAGCCACCGCATTCGCTTGTGCACGGGTCGGTCAGAAACTGCTGACGCGATCCATGGCCTGCTGGAAGACCCCGCTGAGGGCCGGACCGGCAAGACCCCAGATGATCAAAACCAATCCGGTCGGAACGTGTGTAGGGTAATCAATATGAACACAATCATTTACGTGAGACAGTCCCTCGATCGGGACGGGGCAGGTGCAGCCGTAGAGCGCCAACTCACCGAATGTCGCGAGTTCTGCAAGGCAAAAGGGTGGAAGGTGACCACTGTCCTCGAGGACAACGACATCAGCGCGACGAGCGGGAAACGTCGACCCGCATTCGAGGCGCTGCTCGTGAGCAATCCTGGGCGCATCGTCGTGTGGCACGTCGACCGCCTTATTCGGCTCTCTCGTGAACTCGAGCGCGTGATTGACCTCGGAGTGAACGTGCACGCCGTGAAATCCGGCCATGTCGACCTGAGCACCCCAGCCGGCCGCGCAGTAGCCAAGACCATCACCGCGTGGGCGCAGTATGAGGGGGAGCAGAAAGGTATCCGCCAAGTCGCCGCGAACGTGCAGCGCGCAAATGCAGGCGTGTGGCAGTTCTCGAATCGGCCGTATGGTTACGAGCGTGTCGGGGGGAAGGTTCAGATAGTGGAATCAGAAGCCATCGTGCTGCGCGAAGCCTACAACCGCTACCTGTCGGGCGAGTCCTATTACGCCGTCGTGGAGGACTTCAACGCTCGAGGCACGCTGACCGTAACAGGGAAGCCGTGGAGCATCACGACGCTGCGCGCTCGCCTGCGGAATCCGGCCTATGCGGGCATCCGTGAGTACAAGGGCGAAGTCGTGGCAGAGGGCGACTGGGAGCCGATCATCACGCGGGAAAAGTGGAACGAGTACACCCGGCTCCGCACACACCGAAAGACGCCACACGACTGGAGCAACAAGACCAAATATTTACTGTCTGGACTTGCCCTCTGCGCAGTGTGTGGCGGTCGAATGCTGGCCCGCCCAGACTATCCGCGCAAGGGCGTAGACAGACCGCCACGGATCGCTTACGCCTGTACCGACAAGTGGTGCACTCAGCGCGACCAAGAGCGCTTAGATGGGCTCGTGGAGGGCGTCATCATCGCCCGATTCTCCCGGCCGGACGTGCTTGAACTTATGCGCGTAGACCAGGACATCGCGCCGCAACAGGCCGAAGCGCTCGTGCTACGTGGACGGTGGGATGACCTTGCCGAGCTCGTGGCAGATGGAACGATGCGCCCGGCCGCGGTGCGCGAACAGGTTGCGACTATCCAGGGGAAGCTCGCCCGGATTCAAGCCGTCATCGACGCTGCTCGCGGTGGATCCACAATGACCGATTTAGCCCTAGCAGAGGATACGGCCAGCGCGTGGGCGCTGCTCGGCTTGCCTCAAAAGCGGCAGGTGATCGCCTCGCTCATGACAGTTACCGTGTCCAAGCAAAAGAACACGAGGGTATTTGATCCCGAAGATGTGGCTATCGCGTGGCTGTCATAGGCGCGTAGTCCTGAAAGTGCCCCCGAGCTGATACAACAACTCGAGGGCAAGATCCGCAACACCAAGCAAGGAGAAACGAATCATGAACACTGTAACCAATGTTGGAACCACCATGAACGACGCATCACGCACCGAGATCGACAGCCTATGGACCGCGGCGCAAAACACGCCGTGCAAGTATGCCGAATGCACCGGTGAAGGCCATGAATATATTTTGCCCGAATCTGAGTGGTCCCACGAGGCCATGAATACCAGTTTTGACGGAAAAATCGTGCTCGGCTCCATCTCTGATCATCTAGGCACATTTACCGGATATATCAGCTTTGAGGGAAACGGCGAGATGACGGCCGCGGAGTTTAGAGACGCAGCTGATACCTACGAGGCGTTCCCCGAATGGCTTCGCGCTATGGCTGATCGCATGGACGCGCTCGCAGCGTAACCAATCGACACCCCGGGCAGGTCGGTAATCGTTACCGACCTGCCCCCAGAAGGGAAGAACCATGAAGCAAACAATCCTGGCCCTATGCGACCGCGGAAGCGGTGCCCACGTTCTCGCGCGCCTCGTGCACGACGATGGGGAAGCGAAGATAAGCGTGGCAGTTGGCATCCCAGGTCCAAAGAAAGCACTATCGACGCCGCGCACTCTGTCCAATCAGTCTGAGACTTGGGGCACCATAAGTCTCGCGTCCATCGAGTCCTCAGATGTCGATGAAGGTGTTAGTGCGTTCTGCGGGAACTGCCGTCGCGCGTATCGATTACGATTTCGCGCCATCGTCGCCGCATATCGAAATGGAGAGCCACCTGTAATTCTTGCCCGCATCGAAACCTAGATTCCGGCGTGTCGCGCCATATGCACCATGCAATGCAGTAGCATAACAACCAGCTTCAAAGAATGCCCCGCCTATTGCTGGCGGCATACCGTTATCACCTTGGGCAAGGATGACATCACCGAAAAGGTGTTGTTATTTTGCTATCCGAAAAATCGTCCAAGCGCCAAACTGTCGCCAAGATAGCCGCTGCGGCTCGCTGGGGTAATCCTTCCCCCGAGATCGCAGTCGCACACCGTGACCTAGCCGCCGAGCGCCTCGCTGACTACATCACCAAGGTTGTCAGCAAAGCCCCGCCGCTCACCCCCGAGCAACGCGATCGGCTCGCCTCGCTGCTGCGCCCCGTTGGGCGTGCAGCCTAGTGGCAGAGCAAAACCGGCCCCTGGCAACGGGACCGGCTCAAATTCTCACTCGCGGCTCGAATACTTCTACAGTACCGCCCACCGAGCCGACCTCAGCAGAATCCGCGCCCCTGATCGGCGCGACCGTCGAAACCCGCCTCGCCGTCGAGCTCGTGCGCCTCGTGGCCGACGAAATCAAGCTCGACGACCTCACGCCCGCCCTGCAGGGTTACGTGCTGCACGGTCACCGGCTCGCGCTGGCATCACTGCTCCCCGAGTACACCCGGCTCGAGGCTGCGCTCGATCAGGCAACCGCCGACCGTGATCGGTATTACGCGGCCGCATTCAACCCGCGCTCGCCTATCAAGATCGGGCCGAGCTACGCGGAGTTGGAAATCACTAGGGCCGAGATCTACTCAGGCGGCGCCAAGTGAGCGCGGATGCCGTCATTCTCGACGGCTCGACGGTTACAGACGGTTCAAGCGGTTCATTACTGGGGTCTACCCTGACCGAAGTTCGGGAATGGCTCGCCCGGTTCATCTCGGTGCCCGACCCCCTCGACCTCGACCTACTCGCGCTCTGGGCTGCGCACACTCACGTTGCACTCGAAACGTATTCCACCCCTCGGCTCGTGCTCGACTCGACGATGCCAGGGAGCGGTAAGACCACCGTTCTGGAACATCTACAGAGGCTCTGCCACGACCCGATTCAGGCCGCGTCGATATCCTCCCCCGCATTGCTCGCCCGGATGCTCTCAAAGGGAATCCGAACGATCCTGATTGACGAAGTGGACCGGTCTCTCGACCCGAAGAAACCGGGAGTGGAAGACCTCATTGCCATTCTCAATAGCGGGTACAAGCGCGGCGCCACTCGCCCCGTGCTCGTGCCGGCCAAGGGCGGCGAGTGGGACGTAGCAGAGATGTCGACCTACGCTCCGGTCGCAATGGCGGGCAACTCGCCCCACCTGCCCGACGACACCCGCTCACGGTCGATCCGCGTGCTGCTCATGCCTGACCTGTACGGAGTAGTTGAATCCTCCGACTGGGAAGAGATCGAAGCGGATGCCCGCGACCACGCCGAAGCGCTCGCGAGTGCAATGGACGCCGCCCGGGAATTCATCCGCACCGCTCGCCCCGACCTGCCCACCGGCTGCGTAGGCCGCATGAAGGAGAAGTGGAACCCGCTCAAGCGTGTTGCTGCTGCTGCGGGCGGTACGTGGCCCGAGGTCGCAGACCGCCTGATCGACCGAGACATTCAAGAGGTAGAGATGGAACGAGAAGAGGGTCTTATGAAGCTCCCGCCCCAAATGGTAATGCTCATGGACCTGTACGCGGTATGGCCCGAGAGTGAGCCGTTCGTGAACACCAACGAGCTCGTGAGTCGGTTGATCCAGACTAACCCCGACTACTGGGATGCCGGGAGCGCCTACGGTCGCGCGCTCACCGTGCAGCGACTCGGCAGAACGCTCGTGCTTATCAAGATCAGGTCTTCGAAGAACTCGCGGGACCAGCGCGGATATGCTCGCGCCGACTTCCTCAAGTCGTGGCGACAGTCCGGCATCACCCCCCGACAGGAACCGTCTAAACCGTCTGAGACTGTCGAAGTGTCTGCCGATACCCCTGTAATCAAACCGCTTGAACCGTCGCAAACCGTCGAGCCGTCTACAACCTGCCGAGTCTGCGCCGCTCCCCTGCTCGCCCCGGCCTCGCGCGCTGCGGGTATCTGCGGGAAGCGCAACCCCGAGCACGACGCCGAGCGGGTCGCAGCATGAGCCGCGCCACCGAGGCATTCATTCGCCTACAGGTCGCCATGCTCACCACGGACCCGGCGTGCCAGAGGGATGACCGTTTCACCGACGACGACCAGGCGATAGGCGAACTCGCGCCCATCTGCCGAGCCTGCCCGCTATACGACCTCTGCGCCACCTATGCCGAGCTCGACCGGCCGATCGGTGGAATCTGGGCCGGCAAGCGGTACCGAAACAACATCAAGTCCAACACGCACCACGAAAAGGAGAACTAATCATGGCTCAGTACCACACCCCAGACGGACCCGGCCTAGAACCGCTCATCCGCGAGCTCAAGGACATCCGCACACAGCTGCGAGACTTGCAGCGTCCGTCTGGAACGAACATCGGCAACACGGCCGCCCAGGTGCAACTGTTGGTCGCCAAGGTAGAGCTGCTCGTTATCAAGGTCAACGAAACCCTCCTGACCATCGATGCGGACGTGCAGGCTTCCATCAGCGCGAACTCGTATACGAAGACGGTCATCGACCAGAGGATTGCGGATAAGGTAGCCAGCCCACCGAGCGGCTCGGCAGTAACCGGAAACATCAGCGCGACTGGCGGAATTACTGCTGGCAGCAACGTAGGTGCGACGGGCAACGTGAGTGCTGGCGGGAGCGTGAGCGCTGGTGGTGCGGTATCTGGAGCCACCGGGACATTCAATTCAGGGATTAATGCGCTCTCCGTGCACAGCACCCTGCTGACATCGGACTACAGGTCGGTCTACGTCGATAGCACCGGAAAATTCGGGTACCGACTGTGACCGCGGCATATGGCAGCGATGAATGGACAGAGAACGTGGCCGGCACGGTCTGGCAGCTGATCGCTGCTCGTGGCGATGATGCTCAACGTTCCAACATCATGGAAGACGCTCTGACCGGATTTAGCCCCGCCGAGGTCGGTCTGTTCACCGGGCACGTGCTGGGGGAAATTCTCTCCACTGTCGATGGGCTCGTGGTTGACCACCCCCAGACCGAAGATCTGATGCTGGTGATCGAGTCCAAAGCGGAGTTGGCGAGCATATTCCAAGGACTGGGCACGCTGTGAAGCCGTCGCCGCGCCCGGCAGCGCACTACCTCCATGCTGGCGGTGGTGTTGTCATCGTCCCAGCCAGGGTGGCCGCGTACCTCAATCGGTACGCCGGTCTAGAGCAATTTCGGCGGGAACACCGCGGGCAAGACCCTGAGGTTGACGAGGTACTCGTCGCGTTACTGACATCCGAAAAAACTTGGCGCAGTTCCGTGCTCGGAACCCGCCCTGCAGCCCTACCGGACCCCGAGCCACACTGTGAATGGCTCACAACGACACAGGCTGCGAACCGGCTCGGAATGACAGACCGCGGCATCCGCAAGGCAATCGCAACAGGTCGGCTCCAAGCCGAGTCGGTAGATGGCCACTGGCGGATAAGCCGCGAACAACTACAGCACTTCCGAGCAACCCGACCACGCGCAGCGTGACCGAACCAACACACCAGGAGAAACTAGATATGAGTGAAATGAAAGTGCGGCTCCTCGAGTCGCGAAAGTCCCAGCACGCCGAGGCGCAGCGCATTGTCGACCGTGCCAAGGGTGAGAAGCGGAACCTCACTAAGATCGAAGACGGAAAATTCGAGGATCTGATGGACAACGTCCGGTCTCTCGATGGGACGCTTGACCGGCTCGAGTCGGATGAAGCTTCTGCCGCCTCCGCGGTCGCGTCCATGCGACAGCTTATGGGCGGGCGAATTCACGCCTTGGGAACGGGCGCAGACCGCGACCTCAACGACCGATTCCGCAACTCGATCCGCACCCGTTCATTCGAGCCGATCGAAATTCACGTCCCCAGCGACGAACTGCGCTCCGGCTACCAGCCCGGCATTGAGCAGCGCGCCCTCGCCACGTCCTCGGGCTCCGGTTTGGTGGGAACCAGCTTCTTCAACCGGCTCACTCGTCATTTGGTTGAGTCCAGCTCGATTCTCGCGGCCGGCGCCACGGTCCTGCAAACTGAAAGCGGCGAACCCCTCAAGGTGCCGAAATCCACGGCGTACAGCGCAGCGGCAATCGTCACCGAAGGCTCGCTGATAGGCACAAGCGACCCGAGCCTCGGATCAATCACCCTCGGCGCGTACAAGTACGGCTTCCTAGTTCAAGTCAGCTACGAGCTGGCCGAAGACGAGAAATTCGACCTGCTCGGCTTCCTCGCCGAACAGGCCGGCGTCGCGATCGGTAACGCATTCGGCGCCCACGCGATCACCGGAACGGGCACCGGACAGCCCCGCGGCATCCTTACCGATGCTGTGCTCGGCGTGACAGGCCCGACCGGCACCGCAACATCATTCGGTACGCAGACCACGGCTGGGCAGGGTGGCGACCTGCTGCTTGACCTTGCCGCATCGGTAGCCGAGCCGTACGCCCGCAGCTCGTCCGCCGCGTGGCTCATGCGCAGCGCAACGCTCAACGCGATCCGCAAGCTCCGCGACAGCACCGGCCGCTACGTGTTCTCAACGGACATCATCCCCGGCTCTGGCTCCGCAGGAACCCTGCTCGGTCGCCCGGTCTATACCGACCCGACCATGCCTGCCATGGCTGCAGGGGCCAAGTCGGTCGCATTCGGTGACATCAGCCGCTACTGGGTGCGACAGGTCAACGGACTCCGCTTCGAACGGTCCAACGACTACGCATTCGCTAACGACCTCGTGACCTTCCGTTGCCTAACTCGACTCGACGGCAGCATGGTCGACACTTCCGGGGCAATCAAGTACTTCGCCCACAGCGCTACCTAACCAGCACCATCAGGGAGCCGCCTGCAGCCCAGTAGGCGGCTCCCCACCCCCACAGCTTGCGTCAACCTCACCGCCTGGGGACCGTGCAGCGAGACACGCACACGGGCCATGGACCAGGACAACGGATTGGATGGCCGGATAGCGCAATTCCTTTCATGCGCAATGACCCGACCAGCGCACCAGGTGTGCCCGTCAATGGCGACGGACTGCACCGACACTATGCACCAAGCAATTCCCGCCGAAACGGGCGATATGCCGCCCAAAGCTGCGGATTTTCTTAGGAATTTAGGGTAACGGAAGACCGCCCTCTGTTCCGTTTTTCTCCCCCCGTCACGGTTACCGGGGTCGCGCGCGAAGCAAGGGACAGAACCCGCGAAAATCCCCGATTTTTTCAGAGAATTGGCAGAGCGGCACACCGCCCCCTCTTCCAAAAAAAATAGAGATGAACCCCCCACCCCATCACGCGCGCGAAGCAACCGTCGTCGCGGCCCTCGGATTGGGACAGGAACTCATCCCCGGCTCATGCGAAGATCAAAACAATAGGGAGCTGGGCTATGGGATTCTTCAGTCGAAAGCGCACAGTAACCTTCCTTCCGAATGCGACGGACACGATGCCTGTGGCCGGGGTGAGCTATCGGCAGTCGGCCATTCGCGGCAGGGGAATCGGACCGTTCCAGCTAATGGCGGATCCTGGCAACAAGTTCGACGAGAATGCGGTCGCCGTTTATCAGGACAAGAGACAGGTAGGCTTCGTGCCCGCTGACGAGGCGAAGCTATGGTGCCGTCTGGTCAAGAAGCTTTCTAAAGAGGGCACAGGCGTCTGGGTTTACGGCGCCGTGCGTCAAGACGGCCGAGACCGGTGGATCCTGCTGAACGTGCCGGCAGAGGAGCAGGTCAGAGCTTGGCTCAAGCCTTAACCTGAGTGGTCCTACCGCTGCTCGGGTCTAGCCCCGACGACTTGCCCGACAATCCCGAACTCGTGCGTTAGCGGGCATCCTCGCACCGCTGAGATGGGATCACCGCCACCTATCGGCTCGCAGCGGGGAGTTATCGGTGTACCTGCCACCAAGCCAAGCGCCCCGACCGCCAGGACACGTGCTCGCGGTCCCTCGATGTCGAACGGCGCCAATCACCGGAGTACTCATTCCGGAGTACCCCTGTCGATGACCCACCTACCGCGTAGGTCATCCGCAATTTATACCTCTATTCATGTTTTGTTAGGTAAACCGGCCGTCATCAACGTGATCAGCACCCAGCCGGTTACGTTGCAGTGTTGGTTGTGCCTCACTTTGCGCTGAGGCACCATCCAGAGACTGAAAATAGTGCACTGTTGAACGTGCCTCACGTGAACGACTGCACCCCGTCGCTTGCGGAAAGGATCTTCGCGGCTGGTTTCAGCCCTTATGCCAGAAGGCACCGCCATGAAGCTCTACTTCTTGGACGCTCAGCTCGCTAAGCGACATATAACAACTATTGCTCCTGAGCTAGAAGCGGAACGGGTGTTTGACACCCACCGAGCCCTAGTCAAGGAACGCCTCTGTTTTTCAGTGGAGTCCGACCGGCCCCAATCTGGTTCGAGTACGGAGTTCATCTCGGAAACGGATGGGAGGGCTCCACGCTGCGCCAGTACGCGTATGTGGCTCTCCGGCTCGCCAGGTTTCTTGAATCGCTAAATATAGACCTGACCGAAGTTACAGAGAGTCATCTCGCGAACTATCGCGAGTCTCGAACCACTAATGGACCTCGGCCCATCTCAGCGGTTTCTTGGAGAGTTGAGGCTGTTGCAATCCGCGTGCTCTTCACCTATCTCGTTGACGCCCAAGTCATAGGCCGTTTTCCCTGGATATCACACGGGAATCGAGACGTGCTTAGACAACCAGTTCGCACTCAGCCAAACGTCCGCCACCTTTCCGAACGCGAGTGGCATATCTTCTTCAACGTCGGGCTTCAAGGGCGACTAGCCAACGGCGGAGCAGACATAACCTTTCGCGGACAACTGGCAATGCGAAATGCGATCGGGGCGCAGGTTGCCCTCACCACTGGAATGAGATTGTGCGAATTTCACAGCCTCCTCCTCTGCGAGATCGGCGCAGATGAGCAGGGCGATTTCGGATCCCATGTCACTTTGCAAGCATGCGCGAAGGGGGGCAGGGAAAGGTCGGCCTACATTCCGCCTCGCGTCTTGGCAAGGATAGGTTTGTACGTCGCAACCGAACGTCAAGCGATGTTTGCCGCCTCGTCAAGATTGAAAACCAGCTCACATGCATCACTGTTTATCGTCGACAACCAGTGTCCTCACGGAACGTGGCTGTCCGGTGAGCTCGACGGCGTTCGGGTACGCCGGACCGTGAAAGCAATGAAGCCGGCACTTCGTGCTCGCACCTTCAGAGACACGGGAGACGGCCTCGAGCCGATGTCGCTCTTCGTGAACTTCGGCGGTCGGATGCCATCCAAGGACTCCTGGCATCGAGCCTTCCGCGAGGCATCTGCACGGATGTCGGTCGTGCTTGGACCGACTCGATCCACTCGTCCAATCACGCCCCATATGCTGCGGCATACCTTCGCAACAACAATGCTGAAGAACTTACAACAAACGGACAGTACACGCGGAGTTTCCTTAGACCCCATCGTGGAGGTGCAACGTATGTTGGGCCATGCCAGTCTCGCAACGACGTCTATATATCTCGGTGCTCAGAATGAACTTTCCGATGAAGTTGAGGCCGCCTTCGCAAGTTGGACCGAAGAGTCGCAAGACTACGGGAGCCTCATCGACCAGTTTCGGCTAGAAAAGTTCTCCCACAATGACTAGTCGCAGTAAGCATTCGAAGCGATCGGTTTCCGGGCCGGTACGCGGTCGTGTGGCCACCCATTTCTTGGATCCGTTTGATTTTGAGTGTGCCAATCTAGCCGCGGAACTTGGCGACCTTTGGACTGATCAGGTGAAAGCCAGCGGGGTAACCATCAGTACAGCTGGCGGGTACAGGGCCGCCATCGTCCTCTTCTGCAGGTTTGCAGATACACGAGGCGCGCCGAGGAAGGCGTCCATCTACAGGCCCGACGACGACCTCGTATTCACGCTCTACGAATGGCGATCTTCGCTTTCCACTGCAGGTCAAAGCCAGGCCTACTCGCGAGTCGTCGCTCTGATTAGGCGAGCCGTATTGTCGAGCCGAACGGCGAACGCATCACTCGCAGCCATGGTGACCAGCCCGTTCTCGGCATCGCGACCGGAGGACACCCCGCTCGACGAGTTCTCGAACGCCGAACGGATCCAGCAGATGAGGGCCGCTACACGCGACGCGGCGATCACGGAATTGCGCATTCAACACGGGCAGATGCTATTTCGCGATAGCGCCTCGTTCCGATCATTGATCAGAACAGCCCTCGAAGGTGCTGGAGCCGAGGAAGTGAAGCGCCAGCTTTGTGCGGATGGAGATCTGATGCGTGCCATAGTTTCTACGCTGTCTGCTAGCCAGCTTGGCGTTGTTGGGCGGGATTTTGAAGGCCCCGCAAGCCGTGTATTGCGAGCGATTGCATCTCTCGTCGCGCCGAGCGAAACAGAGATGATGAGCTTTCAACTCCTACTGATGTGGTCCACAGGTATCGCACCGGAACAAGTCCGCGAAGCAAAGGTGGGGGACCTCGTATTCTCCGACGGCGGATTGGATTGGACGACGTTCAAAGCGCGGTCCCACGTACTCATGCGGCTCAATTTCACGGGACCCGCGTCCCAAGAGACTTGGGGAACGGCCGGTCTATTCAAACGGGCTATCGCCGTCACGGCTCTCGCGCGCAGCTTAGTCGACGACGATCAAACCCTTTGGATGGTCCACAAACTCACGAGAGTCAAACTCGTCATTAACCAGCAAAACTTTCAAAAGATTAAGCTCGGAGACTGGGCGTTAGTCCACGGTGTTCAGCTGTCGTTGCCGATCGACCTCCGAAGAATTCGCAAAGCCGTAAAAGCGGTACGCGCCGGGATTAGCGGATCGGCCGAAGCGGCCGCGGGCACGGATCATACGGAGACAACTTTCAATCGGTACTACCTACCTGTCACTTCCGTAATTTCAGCCTCGGCGCGCACGATTGCGCACGCTCAGGAGCGAGTCTTCGGACAGGCCCTTGCCTCAACCCCCACGCTGATTGCCCGCTCTGCGAGCTCGGTATTGCGCGATGAGTCGACAGAGGTCCGTGCTCGTCAACTGGCAGCACTTGTTGCCGATGAAACTCGGACGGAACGTGCACTCGGCGTAAGTGCTTGCGCGGACCCGACCAACGGTCCTAACACGGCCGCGGGAGAACTCTGCATGGAACGGCCTTTCGCCTGCTTGACTTGCCCCAATGCTGTGATCTTCACAGATCATCTCCCGCAGTTGCTTCTCATGTCGGATCACATCGAAGCCCGAAGACAGGACCTGTACCCGCCTCGCTTCATCGAGCAATGGGGAGAGCGACGAGAGAGTCTAAACGCAGTCCTAGAACAGTTCAGCAGTTCCGAAAAGGATGTTGCCCGAGGTACTATCCGAAGCGATGCCGAGCACCTTCATCTTCCGCTTGCCTCGCGAGCGGAGTTAGACAGATGAGCGCCCTTTCGCACCTGAGGGGCGTCGCGACTGCCGCCTTCCCTGCCAACACCTCTGTCGCCATGGAACACTCGATCCGCAGGGAGACAGAACCTATTCCGGTGTTCGGTGATGACTCAGTTCTGGTTTGGAACCTCAATTGCTTGGGGCGTCCGGCCAATGCCAATGGTGCGTGGGGACGCATCAGCTTCATAGGCCTAGAGAACACGTGGCTTACATATGCGAAAGAGATTGCGATGATATTACTCAACCCATCGCACCCGCTCTTGCTAAACCGCGGGGTCTTTCTTTCCACTCCCCCACGACAGCCGCGAACCGTTCGCAGCTTTGTGAAGTGCATTGCCATACTGCAGGACTTAGCCAAGGACAACGGATATCCTGCGAGCCTCACCTGGTGGAGCCGAGACGATTTCATCAACTCGATCCGACACTTGCAGCAGGTCCCGCAGCCGAGCCCGCAAGTAATTGCGGGCGTCGGGAAGATCGCGGCGCTCCTATACGTATGCAGATCCGTCTTGAGTGAAGGCGGCATCGCTCAACATCCTTGGCCCAATCCTGAGAACAATCCGCTGCGAGGAACGCAGCGGCGCAAGCCGTTGGCAACTCAGCCTGTGTCGCCAGAATTGTTCTATCCGCTCATACAAGCGGCGTGGGCCTATGTCTCTGTGTTCTCTGTCGACATCATCGCCGCCGGCGAGCACAGCGCGGTCTTCAAAGAGATGCCACGACAGCCTGCGAACACGGGAAGCTTGGACACATCGTTCGACCAATATATGGATCGCGACGATGAGCCAATCCTGCTCAAGAGAACTCGTCATCCGACCCAAAAGGAACAAGAAAATGTGAACTGGAGACAGCTCTCGGCTCGAATCACCGACGGCGCCACTTTAGACCTGTTCACGAATGGAAATCAGTCAGGACGACGGCGGCGCGACGTAGTCACCCAAGCACTCCAGTCGGGGCGCATCTCCGTTGTTGGCGGGGTGTTCGCCCCGGTGCAGGCGCTGCCAGGGCGAGACCGTCCTTGGCATGACAGCTTTGATTCCCATTCGGCTGGGGTAGAGAGCCGGATGCTGCGGGAGGCTTGCTACGTCGTCATCGCCTCGATGACGATGATGCGAGATTCAGAAGTGCAGGAGCTGCAGCGCGGCAGTGTTACCACTCACTACGGGGTAGCAGCCCTAAAATCTCCGCTGATAAAACATGAGCCTCATCGCCCCCTCAAATACTGGTGGATCACCGATCCTGTTCAGAAGGCTGTCGAGGTGCTCGAAAGTACCAGCCCACATGAGACTCACCTCTTCAGCAGTTCCCGCGCGTCTACCGCACGGTCCAAGGTTGCCGATCAACGCGGGTTCCACGTGACCAACGCACTTCAGCGATTCCGAAAGCGAATCAACGAGACGGCGCTCAGCACGGGGCTGAGCCCGATCCCCGCAGGTCCAATCACGCCTCATATGCTCCGACGAACGATGGCGCTCCTGACCGAATACGAGCACGGCGGACAAATCGCCGCGGGGCTGCAGTTAAAACACTCTCAAGCCACCGGGACCTCCAACGCCTTGACCGCGAGCTACAGCCGCGAGACTGAACGATGGGCGAAGTGACCTGCCGCGGATATCTCGGACAGTGGGCCCTCTTAAAATGAGGGATCACTGAAAGTCGAGATCAGCATGACCGCAGC